>NZ_JAHBDP010000109.1:0-33357 GCF_019956495.1 Pseudomonas sp. BF-B-26
AAATGTGGGAGCGGGCTTGCTCGCGAAGGCGGACTGTCAGTCAACATTGATGTTGAATGTGACGACCCCTTCGCGAGCAAGCCCGCTCCCACAATAGGTCGGTAGTGTGGGTTAGATCTTGTTATGGCGCTTGCGGACCAATTTCATCACCACCACAAAAAACACCGGCACAAACACCACCGCCAGCGTCGCCGTAATCATCCCGCCAATCACCCCGGTGCCGATGGCTTGCTGGCTCGCCGAACTGGCCCCGGTGGCAATCGCCAACGGGACCACACCCAGAATGAACGCCAGCGACGTCATCACAATTGGCCGCAGTCGCAGGCGCGCAGCTTGCAGCGTGGCGTCGATCAGGTCGTGGCCTTCGTCGTACAGGCTCTTGGCGAATTCGATGATCAGGATCGCGTTCTTCGCCGACAGCCCGATGATAGTGATCATTCCAACCTTGAAGAACACGTCGTTGGGCATCCCGCGAAAAGTCACGGCCAGCACCGCGCCGAGCACGCCAAGCGGCACCACCAGCAGCACCGAAGTCGGAATCGACCAGCTCTCATACAACGCGGCCAGACACAGGAACACGATCAGCAACGACAAACCGAGCAGGATCGGAGCCTGGCTGCCGGACAAGCGCTCCTGCAATGACAACCCGGTCCATTCCTGCCCCAACCCCGCCGGCCCTTGGGCCACCAGACGCTCGATTTCCGCCATGGCTTCGCCGGTGCTGTGACCGGGCGACGGTTCACCGGAAATGCTGATCGCCGGGTAGCCGTTGTAGCGAGTCATTTGCGCCGGGCCCTGGGTCCACTTGGCCTGGACGAAGGCCGACAACGGCACCATTTCCCCGGTGCTGTTGCGCACGTGAATCTTCAGCAGATCGGCGACCTGACTGCGATGATCGCCTTCAGCCTGCACCACCACCCGCTGCATCCGCCCTTGATTGGGGAAGTCGTTGATGTAGGCCGAGCCGACGGCGGTGGACAGCACGTTGCCAATGTCGGCAAAGGACACGCCCAGCGCGTTGGCCTGTTTGCGGTCGACTTCCAGTTGCACCTGCGGCGCTTCGGCCAAGGCGCTTTCGCGCACGTTCATCAGGATCGGACTTTTCTCGGCGGCAGCGAGCAATTCACTACGCGCCTTCATCAGCGTGGCATGGCCGAGACCGCCACGGTCCTGCAAGCGGAACTCGAAACCGCTGGAGGTGCCCAGGCCATCCACCGGCGGCGGCAGTACTGCAAACGCCACCGCGTCCTTGATCTGGCTCAACGCAATGTTGGCGCGGTCGGCAATGGAACTGGCCGAGTCGTCGCTGCCCCGATCAGACCAGTCTTTGAGGGTGGTAAACGCCAGCGCGGCGTTCTGCCCGCTACCGGAGAAGCTGAAACCGAGAATCACCGTGCTGTCGCCGACGCCGGGTTCAGTGGCGTTGTGGGCTTCGATCTGCTCGACCACCTGCACCGTGCGGTTTTTGCTTGCACCCGGCGGCAGCTGAATGTCGGTGATGGTGTAACCCTGATCCTCCACCGGCAGGAACGAGGAGGGCAGGCGGCTGAAGCACACGCCCAATCCGATCAGCAGCACGCCGTAGATCAGCAGGTAACGGCCCGTGCGTTTCAACGCATAGGCGACCCAGCCCTGATAACGCTCGGTCAGTTGTTCGAAACGCCGGTTGAACCAGCCAAAGAACCCGCGCTTCTCATGATGTTCGCCCTTGGCAATCGGCTTGAGCAGCGTCGCGCACAACGCCGGGGTCAAGGTCAGGGCGAGGAACGCCGAGAACAGAATCGACGTCGCCATCGACAAGGAGAACTGCCGGTAAATCACCCCGACCGACCCTTGCATGAACGCCATCGGAATGAACACCGCGACTAGCACCAGCGTGATGCCGATGATCGCCCCGGTGATCTGCTTCATCGCCTTGCGCGTGGCCTCTTTGGGCGACAGGCCTTCGGTGGCCATGATTCGCTCGACGTTCTCCACCACCACAATCGCGTCATCCACCAGGATGCCGATTGCCAGCACCATGCCGAACATGGTCAGCACGTTGATCGAAAACCCCAGAGCCAACATGGTCGCGAAGGTGCCCATCAGCGCCACCGGCACCACCAGGGTCGGGATCAGCGTGTAGCGGATGTTTTGCAGGAACAGGAACATCACGGCGAACACCAGCAACATCGCCTCGCCGAGGGTGTAAACCACCTTGGTGATCGAGACTTTGACGAAGGGCGAGGTGTCGTACGGGATCTTGTATTCCACGCCAGCCGGGAAGTAGCGCGCCAGTTCGTCCATCTTTGCCCGCACCAACGTGGCAGTGCTCAAGGCATTGGCGCCCGGTGCCAGTTGCACACTGACGGCGGTCGACGGTTTGCCGTTGAGGCGAGTGGAGAACTGATATTCCTGACTGCCGATCTCGACACGCGCCACGTCTTTGATGCGCACAGTGGAGCCATCGGGATTGGCTTTCAGGACGATGTCGGCGAATTCTTCCGGCGTCGACAACTGGCCTTTGACCAGAATGGTCGCGGTGATTTCCTGGGTGGTGCGGCTCGGCAAATCGCCAATGCTGCCGGCAGAGACTTGAGCGTTCTGCGCGACGATGGCAGCGTTGACGTCGGCTGGCGTCAGGTTGAAACCGATCAGTTTCTGCGGGTCAATCCAGATCCGCATGGCCCGTTCGGCGCCATACAACTGCGCTTTGCCGACGCCGTCCAGACGCTTGATCTCGTTCATCACGTTGCGCGCCAGGTAATCGCTGAGCGCCACGTCGTCGAGCTTGCCGTCGCTGGAGGTGAGGGTGATCAGCAGCAGGAAGCCGGCGGAAACTTTCTCCACCTGCAAGCCCTGCTGCGTCACCGCTTGAGGCAGACGCGACTCGACCACTTTCAGGCGGTTTTGCACATCGACCTGCGCCATTTCCGGGTCCGTGCCCGGCTGGAACGTGGCGGTGATGGTGGCGCTGCCGAGGCTGCTCTGGGATTCGAAATACAGCAGATGGTCAGCGCCGTTGAGTTCTTCCTCGATCAGGCTGACCACGCTTTCGTCCACGGTTTGCGCCGAAGCACCGGGGTACACGGCGTAGATTTCGACTTTCGGCGGCGCGACGTTGGGGTATTGCGCCACCGGCAACTGTGGAATGGCCAGGGCGCCGGCCAACAGGATGAACAGGGCAACCACCCAGGCGAACACCGGGCGATCGATAAAGAACTGCGGCATAAAGAAGCGTCCTGCTTACTGACCAGAAGCCTGGGCAAGTGGAAGAGGGGTGTCGTCGATCTGCACTTTTTCGCCGGGACGGGCGTGCTGCAGGCCTTCGGTGACGATGCGGTCGCCGGGCTTGAGGCCGCTGGTGACAATCCAGCGATCGTTCTGCACGGCGCCCAGTTCGACCGGTTGCTGGCCGACCCGCTGCTCGGCGTCGAGCAACAGCACTTGGGCAATACCGGCACTGTCACGCTGGATGGCCCGTTGCGGCACGCTGATGCCTTGTTGGTTGACCGCTTGCTCCAGACGCACGCGCACGAAGCTGCCGGGCAGCAAGTCGAGGTCCGGGTTGGGGAATTCGCTGCGCAGAATGATCTGACCGGTGCCGGGGTCGACGGTGATGTCGGCGAACAGCAACTTGCCGGGCAACGGATAGAGACTGCCGTCGTCCTGGATCAGCGTGGCTTTTACCTGGTCCTGACCGACCTGCTGCAAGTGGCCGGAACGGAACGCCCGGCGCAGGTCGTTGAGTTCGCGGGTCGATTGGGTGAGGTCGGCGTGAATCGGGTTCAGTTGCTGGATCAATGCCAGCGGTGTGGTTTCGTTCTGCCCGACCAGTGCGCCTTCGGTCACCAATGCGCGGCCGATGCGCCCGGAAATCGGGGCGGTGACGGTGGCGTAACCCAGGTTGAGTTTCGCCCGTTCCACGGCGGCTTTGTTCGCGGCGACGTCGGCAGCGGTTTGACGGGCACTGGCCCGGGCGTTGTCATAATCCTGACCGCTGATGGCATTGCCTTCGATCAACTGCGCGTAACGCTGCTCTTGCAGGCGCGCCTGGAACGCATTGGCTTCAGCTTTGCGCAGCGCCGCTTCAGCGCTGTCCAGGTCAGCCTTGAACGGCGCCGGGTCGATACGGAACAACACTTCGCCTTTTTTCACATCACTGCCTTCACGGAACGCCCGTTGCAGCACCACACCGGCAACCCGGGCGCGGACTTCGGCAATGCGTGGCGCGGCAATCCGCCCGCTCAGTTCACTGGTGATCGACAGGGGGCTGGCTTGGATGGTTTCGATGCGAACCGTGGCCAGAGGTGCCTGTTCTTCGGCCGTCGAGGCCTTGTCACAAGCGCTCAGCGTCACCGCCAGTGCAATCAGGCTGAGCCTGGCAAGCAGATTCTTTGACATGTAATACCCCAATAATGACCCCCCGCATCCTACGGGGAGGCGACGAGGGTAGCGGTGAAGCTTTGTAGGCGCTGTGTGAAATTGTGTAAGGGTTTTACTCAGGCGGGCGTGAGGGCGTATATCCTTGACGGCTTGATTACGTTTGCGCCTGCCAGGTCGCCTTCGCGAGCAAGCCCGCTCCCACATTGGATTTGTGAACACCACAGATCCAATGTGGGAGCGGGCTTGCTCGCGAAGAGGCCGGACCAGGCACCACTGCACTCCCTGGAAACACCCATGCCCAACATCCTCCTGGTCGAAGACGACACCGCGCTCTCCGAATTGATTGCCAGCTACCTGGAACGCAACGGCTATAGCGTCAGCGTGATCAGCCGTGGTGACCATGTGCGCGAACGTGCGCGGGTCAATCCGCCGGACCTGGTGATCCTCGACCTGATGCTGCCGGGGCTCGATGGCCTGCAAGTCTGCCGCTTGCTGCGCGCCGACTCGGCCACGTTGCCGATCCTGATGCTCACCGCCCGCGACGACAGTCACGATCAGGTGCTGGGCCTGGAAATGGGCGCCGACGACTACGTCACCAAACCCTGCGAACCGCGCGTATTGCTGGCCCGAGTGCGAACGTTGCTGCGGCGCAGCAGCCTGATTGAACCGCAGACGGCCAACGACCGCATTCTGATGGGCAATCTGTGCATCGACCTGTCCGAGCGCACCGTGACCTGGCGCGAGCAATTGGTCGAACTGTCCAGCGGTGAATACAACCTGCTGGTGGTACTCGCCCGGCATGCCGGCGAAGTGCTCAGTCGCGACCAGATTCTGCAACGCCTGCGCGGCATCGAGTTCAATGGCACCGACCGCTCGGTAGACGTGGCGATTTCCAAGCTGCGGCGCAAGTTCGACGACCACGCCGGCGAGGCGCGCAAGATCAAGACCGTGTGGGGCAAGGGTTACCTGTTCAGCCGTTCCGAGTGGGAATGCTGAGTCGATGTTCAGAATCCTGTTTCGCCTGTATCTGGTGACCATCGTCTCGTACAGCGCGGCGATCTATCTGGTGCCTGACGTGGTGATCAAGGTCTTCCAGGAACGCTTTGTCACCTACAACCTCGACTATTCCCGCGGGCTGCAAACCCTCATCGTCAAACAGTTTCACGCCGTGCCCCCGGAGCAGTGGCCGGCCTTGGCCGCGGAGATGGACAAGGAATTCCAGCCGCTGCACATCGTCCTGACCGGTAACGACGATGCCGATTTCACCGCTGATGAGCGCAAGCGTTTGCAGCGTGGCGAGAACGTCGTGCGCATTGGCGACTGGGGCTGGCGCACCTTGGCGGTGTCGCCGCTGAACGAGCGGACGGTGGTGGAGATGGTCGTGCCGCCGGACCCGATGGACGTCAGCCTGTTGTACTGGAGCATCAACGTGCTGATCGGCGCGACCATGCTCGCCTGTCTGTTGCTGTGGTTGCGCCCGCACTGGCGCGACCTGGAACGCCTCAAAGGTACGGCTGAACGTTTCGGCAAGGGCCACTTGAGCGAGCGCACACAGATTTCCAAAAGCTCCAACATCGGTAGCCTGGCCAACGTCTTCGACACCATGGCTGGCGATATCGAGAATCTGCTCAACCAGCAGCGGGACCTGCTCAATGCCGTCTCTCACGAATTGCGCACGCCTCTGACACGACTGGATTTCGGCCTGGCGCTGGCGCTGTCCGACGATTTGCCTGCTGCCAGTCGCGAGCGTCTGCAAGGTCTGGTCGCGCACATTCGCGAACTCGATGAGCTGGTGCTGGAACTGTTGTCCTACAGCCGCCTGCAAAACCCGGCGCGGCTGCCGGAGCGGGTCGAGGTGTCGCTGGATGAGTTTATCGACAGCATCCTTGGTAGCGTCGACGAAGAACTGGAATCCCCGGACATCGTTATCGATGTGCTCCTGCACGGACAACTTGAACGCTTCATCCTCGACCCAAGGCTGACGGCTCGCGCTATTCAGAACCTGCTACGCAATGCGATGCGCTACTGCGAAAAACGCATTCAGATTGGTGTGCAGGTGTGTGCCAAGGGGGCTGAAATCTGGGTGGACGATGACGGGATCGGTATTCCGGATGAGGAGCGGGAGCGGATTTTCGAACCGTTCTATCGGCTGGATCGCAGTCGGGATCGCGCCACGGGCGGGTTTGGTCTGGGGTTGGCAATCAGTCGGCGGGCGTTGGAAGCTCAGGGCGGCACGCTCACGGTCGAAGCCTCGCCGTTGGGTGGGGCACGGTTCCGTTTGTGGTTGCCCACCTCAGCCTGACGCACTCTTTGTAGCAGCTGTCGAGCCTGCGAGGCTGTGGTGAGGGGATTTAGCGAAACGTCGCACCGCACCGCCCCGTTCGGCGGCGAAGCCGTCGTAATCCATTGGACGCGGTGTGGCTGGAAAAACAGGGGCCGCTTCGCAGCCCAACGGGGCGGTGCGACGTTTCGCTCAATCCCCTCACCACACAGCTGCTACAGGGGGTAATCTGGCACTTCGGTTGATGGAATCAACCCAACCCCAGCCACCTGCATCCGCTCTATCGCCGAGGCCAGAGAGCCTTCCAGATCAATCGCCCGACACGCATCCATCACCACAAACGCGTTAAACCCCGCCGCCCGCGCATCCAGCGCAGAAAACATCACGCAGAAATCGAGTGCCAGCCCAACCAGATAAACCGTGTCGACACCGCGCTCCTTCAAGTACCCGGCCAAGCCTGTGGTGGTCGTGCGGTCCGCCTCAAGAAACGCCGAGTAACTGTCGATGTCCGGGTTGCAGCCCTTGCGGATGATCAGTTGGGCGTGGGGCAGGTCCAGATCCTTGTGCAACTCGGCACCGGGCGTGGCTCGCACGCAATGGTCCGGCCAGAGCGTCTGTTTGCCATAAGGCAGTTGAATCACGTCATAAGGTGCGCGGCCTGGGTGGCTGGAGGCGAAGGACGCATGTCCGGCCGGATGCCAGTCCTGGGCGATGATGACTTGGGTGAACCGGGCGCCGAGGCGGTTGATCAGCGGGACGATCCGATCGCCCTCCGGCACCGGTAGATGGCCGCCGGGGATGAAGTCGTTCTGTACGTCGATGACCAGCAAGGCTGTGCGTGAAGAAATAGGCATGGGTAGGCTCCTCCTTGGAAATGAGACACCCAGCATAGTGACAAAACGGATCACGCGCTCAGCCGACCTCTCAACAATTTCGCCATGTCCTCCAGTTCCGCCACCGGGTTATGCCCGATCAACATCCAGGCATGTTGCATGTCAGCCCAATAGACAATGTTCATCCCGTACCGGCGCTCCTGGGCGAAATGCCGGCTGCCGCTGTTGGAGCGGGTGACGCACAGCGCCATGGGGCCGTGCGCCGGGTCCAGATAGGTGATTTGGGCAATGGCGACCCCGTCGTACTCGAGGATTTGCGCGCGCTTGAACTCGGAGCGTGGCAAGGCCAGTTGTGCCGGCACAAGATTCAGGCCCAGACGCGCATCGATGGTCCGCAGTTGCACCCGCTGAGCGGCTTCGTCAGTGGGCAAGTGGTCCAGGGTTTGCGGCACGTAGAGCGACATGTACTCGGCCACCAGTGCGCGCCAGTTGTTCTTTTGCTGGCTCAACTGCCAACCGAGCAACAGCCGGTCCGCCACCACGCTACACACCACCAATCCGGCGGCCGCGGCGAGAAACCAGCGCCGATTCATGGCCGGGCGTTCAGGTGAAGGCAAGGTGTCGAGCATCGATTGCAAGCGGTCCACGGGCGCCTGTCGGCCCAATTCATCGTAGGCCTCCTTGAATGGCAGGCTGCTGCGGGCCAGCCATTGCAGGCGCAGGTTGAGCGTTGGGTCTTCAAGGATGGCCGCGTCGATGCGGGTGCGCTGATCGCTGTCGAGCTGGTCGTCGAGATAGGCCACCAGTTGCTCATCCGAGGGGAACGTCGGGCGTGCATGATCGTTCATCGACGTTCTCCAGTGTAAGGATTCGGCACGGTGTGCAATGGCGGGTACTCGGCCAGTTTCGCGCGTGCCGCAGCCAGGCGACTCATGACGGTGCCGATGGGCACGTCCAGCACCTCGGCCACTTCGCGGTAGGACAAACCTTCGACATAGGCGAGAAACACCGTTTCCCGCTGGGATTCGGGCAGGGCATCCACACGCCGGATCACCTGAGCTGCGAGGACATGGGTTTGCGCCGCGTATTCACCATCGAACGACAAGGCGTTGTCGGCATCCACCAGCCCCTGTCCATGACGCACTCTTCGGGAGCGAACTTCGTTGAGCCAAATCGAATGCAGAATACTCATCAACCAGCGGTCCATGCGGGTGCCCGGGACAAACTGCCCGGCACGTTCAAGCGCCCGCACGCAGGTGGCCTGCACCAGGTCTTCGGCGACATGCCGTTGCCGGGACAGCAGCAGGCCGTAGCGCCATAAACGCGCCAGGTGCTGGCCCAGTTCTGCCCGTATTGCCTGATCGCTGGCGATGGCGACCTCCGTCTGCTCGGTGTGTCAGGTTTGCGATGAATCATTGATGGCTTCGGCCAGGTCCTGGTATTCCTCGCAGGTGGTGCTGCCGCAGATGGATTTGATCTGCTGCAACTGTTCCTGAGCGAGGTCCAGCCGACCTTTGATCACATACGCTTCGCCGAGGTATTCGCGAACTTGCGCGTAGTGCGGGTCAAGTTTGACCGATTGCAGGTAATAGCTGATGCCTTCGTCGGTGCGCCCCAGTTTACGCGTGGCGTAGCCGCGATAGTTCAAAGCCTTGGCGGTGTTTGGCTGTTTGAGGGTGTCGAGCAGAGCCAGCGCTTCCTCATAGCGGCCGTCCTTGGCCAGGCGATAGGCGTAATCGGTGCGGTCGGCGTCCGGGACCAGGCTGCTGGTTTGCTTGAGGCATTTTTGCGACCGGGAGTCGAAGACCTGCCCTTTGGGGCAATTGGGTTTTGCGGGGGTGTCATCGCCACCACCATTGGCGAACGCCAGCGAACTGGACAATGCGACTGCCAACAGCAACTGGACAGTTAACGCAGAGAAACGGGTGTTCATGGGCGATGCTCCACAGGTTAGTTCTCAGGGGCGATGCAAGGTGAACACCACAGGCTGAACAATTATTCATTTCTTTCTGGCGGTCTGTGCTAGGAAAGCTCAGATCGAGGGCGAAGGTTGATGCACAGTTGAGAGCGCTGATTGCCGGGGAGCCTGAACTTCGTGGAAGGGACGTAGTGACGGTTCCTTATGAGACGGTGGCGTTTGTAGCGGTGAAGGGCAGTTAAATCGGTGGGAGGTCATTCGCGAGCAAGCCCGCTCCCACATTGATTTTGTGAACGACACAGATCAAATGTGGGAGCGGGCTTGCTCCGGGCGGCGTTCCGACGAAGAACGATGACTCGGTATCAGCTCAGTAGACGAATCGGTTCTCCCGCAGACCAGGCCTGAATGTCCTCAATCATCTGCGAGAAAAACTGCTGGTAGTTCTGCTGGCTGACATAGCCGACGTGGGGCGTGGCCAGCACGGTGTCCAGGGTTCTGAACGGATGATGAGGCGGCAAGGGTTCCTGCTCGAAGACATCCAGTGCAGCGCCTGCCAGTCGCCGTTTCTGCAACGCCTTGATCAACGCTGCCTCATCGACAATCGGCCCGCGTGCCGTGTTGACCAGCAGCGCCGAGGGTTTCATCCAGTCCAGCGCCTGGGCGTCCACCAAGCCACGGCTACGCTCGCTGAGCACCAGATGGACCGACAGCACATCGGCCTGTTCGAACAGTTCCTGTTTACTGACGTAGGTCGCGCCGACTTCGGCTGCGCGTTCGGCGTTCAGGTTCTCGCTCCAGGCAATCACCCGCATGCCGAACACCTGGCCGAACTGGGCAACGCGAGTGCCGATGCTGCCCAGACCCAGGATCGCCAGGGTCTTGCCGTGCAGGTCGCCACCCAGGCTTTGCTGCCATCCCCCTGCGCGCAGGGCGTTGGCTTCGACCACAAGGTTGCGGGTCGCCGCCATGATCAGCGCCCAGGTCAGTTCCGGCGCGGCGTGCTTGTAGCTGTCAGTGCCACAAACCTGAATGCCCAGCGCAGCAGCGGCTTTCAGGTCCAGGGCGGCGTTGCGCATGCTGCCGGTAACCAGCAGCTTGAGTTTCGGTAAGCGCCGCAGCAGGTCCTCATCGAACCGGGTGCGTTCGCGCATCACGCAGATCACCTCGAACTCGCCCAGTCGTGCTGCCAGGGTTTCGTTGTCGGCAGGGTAGTCATGGAGGAAGCTCACTTCACCGATGTCGTCCAGCACCGACCAGTCCACCACGTCACGGGCCACGTCCTGCCAGTCATCAATCACCGCAATCTGCACTGCCATCAGCCTTACCTCATCAATGAACGGGGTTGGTTTTGTTCAGCCAGGCGAGCAGGGCCTGGTGGAATTGCGCCGGTTCTTCCATTTGCGGCGCGTGGCCCATGCCGGGGAATTCGACCAGCGTTGACCGGGGAATCAGTTTCGCTACCTGCTTGCCGAGGACGTCGTAGTGACCGAGTTTCGCCTTGACCTCGGGCGGTGCGATGTCGCTGCCGATGGCCGTGGTATCGGATGTACCGATCAGCAGCAGGGTCGGCATCTTCAGGTCCTTGAACTCGTAGTACACCGGTTGGGTGAAGATCATGTCGTAGATCAGCGCCGAATTCCACGCCACCTGCGTATGCCCCGGTCCTTTGTTCAACCCGGCGAGCATGTCTACCCAACGATCGAATTCCGGCTTCCAGCGGCCGCCGTAATAGGTGTTGCGTTCATAGGTGCGAATGCCGTCGGCGGTGAGTTTCAGCTCGCGCTCATACCATTGATCAACCGTGCGATAGGGCACGCCGAGGGCTTTCCAGTCTTCCAGGCCGATGGGGTTGACCAGTGCCAGTTGTTCGACTTGATCGGGGTATTGCAGCGCATAGCGAGTGGCAAGCATGCCGCCGGTGGAGTGCCCGAGAACACTGGCCTTTTGAATGCCCAGGGCCTTGAGCAATTGCTGGGTGTTGGTCGCCAGCTGCTGGAAGCTGTACTGGTAATGGTCGGGTTTGCTGGAGGTGCAGAAACCGATCTGGTCCGGGGCAATGACCCGGTAACCAGCCTCACTCAGGGCCTTGATCGAACTGTCCCAGGTGGCACCGCAGAAATTCTTGCCGTGCATCAACACCACGCTGCGTCCATTGGCCTTGCCGTGGGCGGCGACATCCATATAACCCATTTGCAAGGATTTGCCTTGGGACTCAAAGGCGAAATGCTTGACCGTGTAGGGATACTTGAAACCTTGCAGCTCCGGCCCGTATTCCGGGCCTTCGGCGTGGGCGATGACAGGCAATGCAGCGGTCAGCAGCAGGCCGGGCAGCCAGCGGAAGCGGGTGAGGGACATGGGCGAACTCCATTGGAAATCGGCCGATGCTGGATCGGCGTGATTAGGGCGACATTAAACACAGGCAATCGCCGTGAATGATCGTTCAACCCATCCAGCCCACTGTGGCCATGGCCAGCACACCATAACGGGCGCCTTTGGCAAGGGTCACGATCAGCAGGAATCGCCCCAGCGGCTCGCGCATCACGCCGGCCACCAGGGTCAGCGGATCACCGATCACAGGCACCCAGCTCAGCAGCAACGACCAATGACCGTAACGCTGATAATGGACTCGGGCTTTTTCCAGATGGCGCGGGCTGACCGGAAACCAGCGCCGATCACGAAACCGCTCGATACCGCGCCCCAGCCACCAGTTCAGCAGTGACCCCAGAACATTGCCCAATGTCGCTACGGCGAGCAGCGACCAGAGCCAATACTTGCCGCTGAGCAACAGCCCCACCAATACCGCTTCGGACTGCAAGGGCAGCAGGGTGGCTGCGCCGAATGCGACGAAGAACAGCCCGATGTACGCACCGAACATCAATGGGCGGGGTAGTCCGCCACCACGACGTCAGTGCCGTCTTTTTTCAGACCGATCACTTGATACGCATCACTCATGCCGTCCATTTCCATGCCGGGTGAACCCATGGGCATGCCGGGGGCGGCAACGCCCAACAGATCGTTGCGCTTGCTCAAGGCCAGCACCTGATCGGCGGGGACATGACCTTCAACGAATTTGCCGTTGATCAAGCCGGTATGGCACGACGCCAGGCGCGGAGGCACGCCGTGCTGTTGCTTGAATTCGCTCATATTGGCTTCGACGTGATCGTCGACTTTGAAGCCGTTGGCTTCCAGATGGCTGATCCATTTTTTGCAGCAACCGCAATTGGCATCGCGGTGAACCTCGATCGGGATCAGGTCGGCAGCCTGGGCCAGGGAGGAAATGAACAGGGCGCTCAGGGCGACCAGACGCAGGTGGGTTCGCATGGGGAATCTCGTCTCGAATTGCGGCCAAAAAAATGCATTCTGACCATTTTTTTTGGCCAGGCATTCAAGGAGTGTTTCGAAGTAATACAAAACTGGGCAGCCTTGATCATCGTAGATCAAAGCTGTCAGTCAGATGAGGCGCACATTACAAGATTGTCAGGTTGGCGGCTGAGCGCCTGCGCTCAGGGTAAGGCGGGATTATCGCTCGAGCAACTCCATGACTTCTTCCGGGTAACGTAAGCCAGCCGTGGCATTGGCCGGGAATATCGCTTCCAGCGCTTGCAAGTCTTCGCCGCTGAGCTTCACATCCAGCGCGGCCACATTTTCTTCCAGGTATTTACGCTGTTTGGTTCCCGGAATCGGAATCACGTAATCGCCCTGAGCCAGTACCCATGCCAGCGCCAGTTGGCCGGCGGTCACGCCTTTTTCTGCGGCCAGGTCCTGCACTTGGCGCACCAGCAACAGGTTTTTGGCGAAATTCTCGCCTTGAAAACGCGGGCTGAAGCGCCGGTAGTCGTCTGCCGCGAAATCATCAGGGCTTTTCAGCGCTCCGGTGAGAAAGCCACGGCCCAAAGGGCTGTAGGGGACGAAGGCAACCCCCAGGCGCTGACACGCAGCCAGACAACCGTTTTCATCCTGGTCACGGCTCCACAACGAATACTCACTTTGCAGCGCACTGATCGGATGAACCTTGTGTGCCCGCTCAAGCGTTGCGACCGAGGCCTCGCTCAACCCCAGGTACCGAACCTTACCGGCTTTCACCAGTTCGGCCATGGCACCGACGGTTTCTTCGATGGCCACCTGCGGATCGATGCGGTGCTGGTAGTACAAATCCAGGGTCTCGACACCGAGGCGCTTGAGGGTGCCGTCGATAGAGGCGCGAATGTACTCCGGTCGGCCGTTGACGCCCCGCGCAACCGGATTGCCCGGGTCGCGGACGATCCCGAATTTGCTGGCCAGAAACACCTGGTCGCGTTTGCCGACGATGGCCTTGCCGATCAGTTCTTCATTGGTGTGCGGGCCGTACATATCGGCGGTGTCGAGCAGGTTGATCCCAAGCTCCAGCGCGCGGTGCAGAGTGGCCGTGGCTTCGCGGATGTCCACACCCGTCGTGTAGAAATCGGTCATGCCCATGCAGCCCAGACCCATCGCGCTGACGAGTGGACCGTTTTTGCCCAGTTGACGTGTTTGCATGAAATCAGCTCCCTGTGAATGTGGCGTCCATTGTTGACCTCGACAGAAACAAGATAAACCGGCTAAAACTGCTATCACTGTTCGTCATTTCTAAATAATCAGCCGGTAAGCAGAAGCAATGGACCGTTTTAACGCGATGCGCGTGTTCACCCGAATCGTCGAGCTGGGCGGTTTCGCCAAGGCGGCGGATAGCCTGCAATTACCCCGGGCCTCAGTGACCATTCTGATCAAGCAGCTGGAGGCGCATCTCGGTGTGCAGTTGCTGCAACGCACGACGCGGCAGATAAGCCTGACGCTCGATGGAGCGGCCTATTACCCTCGTTGCGTACGGTTGCTGGCAGACCTGGAGGAAACCGAAGCGGTGTTCAGCGCTGCACGCAATAACCCCAAGGGGCTGTTGCGCGTTGACATGCCGGCGGGCGTGGGACGCTTGATGGTGATCCCGGCATTACCGCAGTTTACTGCTCGATATCCCTTGATCGAGCTGGAAATAGGCTTGAACGACCGGCCTGTCGACCTGATACGCGAAGGCGTCGATTGTGTGCTGCGGGGCGGCGACTCACTGGACGACTCACTGGTGGCGCGGCCGTTGGCCATGCTGGACCAGGTCACGTGTGCCAGCCCCGACTACTTGAAGCGATTCGGAACGCCTCAGTGTCTGGCTGACCTTGAAGGCCATCAGATGGTGGAGTACTTCTCCAGCAGCAATGGCAAGCGTTTTGGGCTGGAATTCATGGTTGATGATCAGGTTCAGCTCATTAATCTGCCCAAGCAAGTCTCGGTCAACAGCGCCGATGGTTACCTGGCCGCTTGTGAGGCGGGGTATGGTCTGGTCCAGACCCCGTATTACCACGTAGCCCGCCAGTTGAGCGAAGGCCGTTTGTGTGAAGTCCTCAGGACGGTGCCGACACCAGGGATGCCGCTGACGGCGCTTTACCCGCCACACCGCCAGTTGTCCCGGCGGGTGAGGGTGTTTGTCGACTGGCTGGTGGAGCTTTGTGCGCAGCCGGGCAATGACTTTTATCGAAAAGACTCACGCGGCTGAGCGGGCTCTGTTCAGCGCTTCGGCGCTACTTTGCATGTTGGCGTTTTGCTGTAAATCGTCATGCAAGCGTTGCATGTGCGGGCAGTGCAGGTTGAGGTGTCGAGACTGTACCCCTCGATGAAACAGTGCGAACCACCCATGGGGGGTTGATGCAGGCATCAGCCCGGTAAAGGTGAAGCCAAGGGCCGCCAAATTGCGAAAGTCCTGGGCAAAGTGCCGTGACAACTGAAGTTTGGTCGAGATCAGCCAGTGCCTGGGCAACTGCCGGATCTGCTCAAGCAGACGTTTGGTCAAACGCTGAATGACCATGTCGAATCTTTTATGGTGTTGCTTGAGTTGCAAGGGCAGAGAAGACAACGGCGTCGTGTCCGGATGAGTCCCGAACACGGAACACAGGTGCTGCATAAACCCCCGGCAGCTGTCAGGCCATGGGATGTCGGGGAGTGGACGCGTATGTCCTTCGACGACATGACAACCCATCACGATGGTTTCCGGCAGCGGCTCAGCGAAGGGCGAAGGGACGTAGTCAGGAAGCAAACCCGTGCTGTGGAAGCCGAGGTTTGCTGCCATGCGTTGCGTGTAGGGATGGTGTGTCACTTGTTTGATCGAGACGCTCTTGAACCCCATGGAACCTGACCGCGACAGCAACTCCCGTCCCAGGCGGGTCGCGATACTCTGCCCCTGCGCGGCGGGATGCACCACACTGAGGGCCAGCTCGGTGGTGTCCGCGGGTATGTCATGGCACAACGCGGCATGCCCTAAAACGCGTACGTCGTCCACCGCCAGCATCGACTTCCAGCGCCCCTCGGCATTGTGCTGATTGATCATGTTCGGCAAGTAAACATCCGGTTGCACGTAATGATCGCCATAGACCTCGCGAAACAACTGGCTCACGGCACATGCGTCGGATGGCCGATAGGGTCGAAAAATCAAATGCGGCATCATGCGGGCTCCGGCGACAGTGCGTCATACACGCGCAAGTCCAGGACCCGCAGTTGTTTGCCGGAGCGTGGGTGAAGCTTCAATGCGGTGACCGCACAGGACAACACTCGCAACTCCAACAGGCCCTCGCGGCACAGTTTCTCGATGGCGGGATAGTGTTCAACCAGCGCCGCGTACAACGCTCGGCACACCGGTACGGTGGCCATTGATAGCGCCGAGGGCACCCACTTCACACTCAAAATATCTTTGTAGCCGTCATGTTCGATCAGCAATTGCCATTGGTCGTTGTGGGCAATGCGCTGGACGATCTGCTGGATGTCATCGATCAGCAGCGACAGCACCCCGACGCGCACTCGCTGGCTGTGCACGCTACGCCCCTTGAGGGCGAATTTGCGATTTGGGGTTGAGCCGGGCTCGCGCCAGCACGCGCGGTCGCCTACTGGGTAACGCAGCAGTGGCATGAGCCGGCGGGTCAGACTGGTCACCACCAACAGTCCGGTGCGATCGCATTCTTCGATGACTTCGCCGGTGAGTTCATCGACGATCTCCAGCAAGGTTTGTGGTTCAAACACCCGATGCTCGCCCAAGGCGCAGTCGCGGCCGCTGGCCCCGATAAGGCCGGCGTCTACACTGGCGTAGCCAATGGACGCAATGCGCACGTTGGGAAATACGTCGGAGAGGATTGCCACCTGCTGGGCAAACAGGCTTTCGCCGCCATACAGCAACGTATCTACCCCGCACAGTACTCGCCGATGCTGGTTCAGATAGGCAGCGAATCGCAGCAACTGTGCCGGGACGCCGACCAGCACGTTGATCTGATGCTGATCAATCGCATCGGCCAATACCTCCAGCTCGACTTGCCCGGTAAATGGAAACTCGCAGATCGATCGCCTGACGTGCGCCAGTGAGTCGTGGATGAACAGAAAACTGGCGTAAAGATCACCGGAAAAGAACAAATTGGCGACACGGTCGCCGTCGTTCAGCTGAGAGGAAATACTTTCACCGAACGTACTGACCAGTGCTTGCCATTCGTTATAGGTGTACACCGTCAGTTTGCCCTGGCTGGTCGATCCGCCGGTTTTAAACACCAGCGCATCATCGACCTTTCCGGTCAGGACCGGCCAATGACTCAAGTCATTGCTGTCAGCCCAATAGTCCACGGCGTTGGTCAGCGGTAGATCTTGTAACGTAATGCCCTGCGGCGGTAAGTGTTCCAGTTGCTGGCGGTAGAAGTTTGAATGTCGCCGTATATAAGACAGCAGTTGTTCGAGCGAATAAGTTGATTTCACTGGATTCTCTTTTTTTATCAGGCGTCTAGACGGTTAAAAAACAAGTTGTGAGTAGTTGGCGGTATTTTTATTTTCTTTTATCAATCACCAACGGTGTTTTGCCGCTGTGTTTGTTTCGATTGAACGCTTGTTCCGTGCACACTTGAACTTCGACAGTGACCAGGTTGGCGTTTACTGCATTGGCCAGCGCTTCATGGCTCAGCAATGCGTTGCGAACCTGGTTGATGTCTGCATCCGTTAGAACGTTGAGTCGCTCGACGCCATCAGGGGTGTGGTCCAGAACAAGCTGAATGGGCGCGCCGACGCTATCCTGCAGAGCCGAGGGCGAAATGAACTCCGTGCCCATTCGCACCAGTTTGCCGTGGCGCTGGAGCAGTTCGAAGCGGGGTGAGTCCAGCCCACACGGACAGGCTCCGGGTATCCAGCGACCGGTGTCTCCAACGTCATACCGGCGCACTGTTTGGCCTTGCCGTGCTCGTGAAGTAAACAGCAGGCGACCGATCTCATTGGCCTGAACCGGTTCATCCTGTTCGATCTGCACGATTTCCAGATGCTGGGTATCGCACATCAAGTGAAACACCCCGTTCGCGGTGGCTGCGCACGCATGCCCCAAGGGGCCTGCGTCGACGGAACCATAGATCGCCGAGCGGATCATCGAGACCCCGCAGCTTTCCATGAGGCTGAGGCTGGTTTGACCCGGATGCTCGCCGCCAAGGAACACTTTGCTGATACCTGCGTACCTGCGGAGTCGAGCCTGCTCGTTGAAGAACAGACGATGCAAGGTGCTCGGCATGCCAATCAGCACGGTGACACGCTGGTCAACGATCAATTGGGCGATTTCGCTGAAGTCATCGTCCTGGGGCGCACCCATGGGGAAATGTGTGACGCCCATCTGTTCCAGTATTTTGGTGAAACTGAGGAACCCCCCGTACAGGCTGCCACCGTAAAACAGGTTCATGACCCGGTCCTGTGCAGGGTCGAGCCCGGCGGCGAACAGGCCGTCGGCCGCTGCGCGCATCTGCCGTTGAAAGTCGCGATAGCTGAAACCGGCGAGGGCCGGCGTGCCGCTGCTGCCTCCAGAGCGAAAATACAATTGCGCTGCGGTGCCCATCGGCTGGGTCGCGAAGGCGTTTTTGTCCATGATCGGCGCATGGGTGGTGTCGGGGGCGGAGGGGACCGGGTCGAGCGTTGCACGGCCCGTCAGCACATCAGGTGCCAGACTCACCGAGAGACGGCGACTCAGACGCGTCAACGCATAGACACCATCATGCGGCTCACCGGCGTAGCCGTCATGAATCCCCGCGCAAGGCGCAATACGGGTGACCCCAGCGTTGACCAGCGTTCGCACAAGTCCTGGCGTTTCTGTCGCAGAGCAAATCAGTGCGCAGCTTTGCAGGACCGTGCGCCAGGGCAACAGCGTCTCGGCGATCAAGTGTTGCGGTACGGGCTTGAGTAATACCGTACGAAACAGCGGCGAAGGCGCGAGCGTCTGATGATGTTCCCAGATGATCCGCCATCCGCGGCCGGCCCAGACCTGGCCGCTCTGGTTCGCAAAACAGTAATCCAGTTGCGCCATGGCCGTGCGGGTGGTGATTTCGCACGCTTCCTGGTCCGTGGGCACCAGCGCCGGCCAGTGCGATGCACGACGCTTGAAGGCTTCGCTCAAACGTTCGCCCAGGTCCTGCAGGATGGCCGGATCATTGCTGTCCACCAGCACCCATTGCGGACTGGAACACGCTTGTTGATCCAGACTGCACACCTCATCCACCAACGTATCCAGCGCCGAAGGGCTGGCGGCGTCAGGCGACAGATAAGCGAAACTGATCCGGTGCCCCCAATCGATCCAGCGACATCCGGCGGGGATCTGCTGACGAATCGCTTTGAGCGCCTTTTCACCGCCCCAGGCTGATACGCCATCGGCCTGAGCGCAGAGTTCGGCTATCCGGGAAGTGCCCACGGGCAGCACCGCGACGAACTCGGCAAGCCTGCCGCAGGTGTCGCACTTCACCAAGACAGCCAGCAATTGCGCAGTCAAACCCGCATCGCTGGTGCTGGGGCGTAACCAGTTGATGTTACCGGCCAGCAGGCTTTCGAGAACCGCGCAGAACGCGAGCATCGGCGCATTGCCTGGCGTCACATGCACCACCAGTCCCAAGGGGTGCCAGCTTTCAAAGTGTGGCTGCTGGTAGTCGATACGCCTCAGCGAACGGGGTTGCGAACCCAGTTCTCGCTCAAGCTTCATGTTCAGGTTGCTGCGCTGGCAGAACTCGATCAGCCCCTGACGTTGATCGTCGTCCAGAGGCAGGTTAAGGCTGCGAGTCTGTAATTGCGTGGCGAAACGAGCCGCGGCTTCGATGACGGTCTCGCTGTCGATCGGTGCAGAAAGCAACCCGGGCAATTGTTTTCGAAGGCTGTCGAGGGCGATTTGCGGGGTGACGTCGTCACGCAGTTGGCCATTGATGAGGTACATATCAAGCCCCTCCCAACAATTCGGAAGCCGCCATGGCGCAGCTGCGACTGGCGGTGGTGCCAGCGCGTCCGTGCAGCTCGAACCAATCGGTCGTCAGGCCGCATCCGCAATGTGCGCCGGGGTGTAATGTCGCCAGATCGCCCATGACCACAGCGTGAGCAGGGCTTGACGAAATGTACGGGCAGACGAATTCCAGCAAGCCGCGCTGGCCGTATGGCTGGACCGTGAAATCGGATGGGTTGCGCACGAAAACCTTCGAGTAAATGGGGGCATGAAAATGATGGCGGGCACATTGGATATAGGGCACGGCATGCTCGACGGCACCGTAGCCATCCCGACAGCGGGACAGGTCGATACCTAATTGCCGATTGATTCGGGCATACAGCTCAAGCAGGGGAATCTCTTGTGCTGCCTGGGTTTTCCAGCCGCCCCCCAAAAACACCAAAGACTGAGCGGGAAGCTCAAGATTCGGTGCGCAGGTGTTTTCCATGTGCTGTAGCGCATGGGAAAGGAACGCCGGAAATCCGAGAATCCGCACCGGCAATCCCTCGTCGGCAAACTCCTGCAAGGCGCGAATTACGCCAAACAGGTCGAACTCGTGACCTTTACCCGTCCGGCGTAATCCGTAGACGACCCGATTGACGGGCGCATAGCTGCAGAGAAACTGGTCGGTGTAAGCAGTGCCCAAGGTGATGGCAGCCTCGGGCTCGTAGCTCAGGAGCAAATAATTGCAGGGGCTGTGCGGAGTATCCCAGCCGTAATGCCGGAAAATGTGGCTCACCATGCCTTGAGCCGCTGCCATGCTGCGAGGGTCATAGCGCATGCGACTTTTCTGGCCGCTGGTGCCCGATGAGGTCAGCTCCAGCGCGCCTTCGCCGGTGGGGCCAAACAACAAGCGACGTTTGAAATAGTTGGCGAAAATCGGTGGCAACCTGGACCAGTCATCCAGTGTCTCCAGGTCCTTTGCATCGAGCCCGTTAGCGTTTAGCCAGCGTTCGTAGCCAGGCGTGTGGTGACAATGAAACAGGCTGATTTCCCCCATCGCTTGGTCGAACAGGCCCTCGGGTACGGAATCCAGGCAATAGGGTTGCGTTAACGCGCAGAGCGCATCGGTGTGGGGTAAATGGATCATCAAAAGACCTACTATGTGGTGTCAGACGGCAAGCGCGATGTGAGAGCGCCGCAGAAACAGGCGTAGGGGTGCCAGGCTCAGAAGCCCCGCGATACCCGCCATCCAAGCGAAGGAATCGTGGCTGTCACCGGCACCGGCGGCCGCAATAAGCGAGCCGCCGCCGCCCATGACGGCGATCGAGATCATGCCGATCATGGCCGAGACCAGCCCTTTACTGTCGTCGCTGGCGAACAGCGCAAGCCGGTACAGTGCGGCGTTGCTCATGCCAAGCCCAACGGCGTACAGCGCCAGGCAACTGATCAGCACGACTGTCGAAGCACCGTAGACGCTGACGGCGACTAACGCGATGAGCCCGCCGCAAAACGGCCAAAGCGCGTAGCGAATCAGTTGTGGCAGTTCAACGTTGGCAATCAGTCGGTTGAGGATCAGATTGCCGAGAATGACGGCCGCGAACACCGGGATTTGCCATAGGCCATAGTGCAGCGTTGAAAGCCCCTGGTTGTGGATCAGCAAGAGCGGCGCCAAGCCGATCCAGGCAATCAAGGGCAGGCTCATCACGCCCAGCGCGACTGCGGCGCAAAGGAATGGCGGGTTAGTCAGCAACGCGACATAGCGGCGCACGGTGCCGTGCCATTCAAAGCGCACGGCTTCCAGTCGCTGACCGTCGTGGCGCAAGGTGCCCACGGTTTCCGGCATGAACAAATAAAGACCGAGCCAAACCATCACGCCGCCGATACCCAGCAGTAAAAACAGCTCCCGCCAAGACAACCATTCCAGCAGCAGACTGCCGAGCAATGGCCCCAGCAGCGGGGAGAGCAGCGCAACGTTCCCCAACAACGCCATGATTTTGACCGCGTCGGCTTCGCAGAAAACTTCTTGCAGGGCCGGGTAGCTGACCGCAATGACAAACCCCAACCCCATGCCCTGCATCAGTCGCAAGCCGTTGAACGCATAAATGCTTTGCACGTTGAACGCAGCGGCACAGGCCAGGGCGAATACCGCACAACCGATGAGCAACATCCGCCGGCGGCCGAAATGATCGGACAGCGGGCCGATAAGCCATTGCAGAAGAATGCCGCCGGCCAGATAAAGATTGAAGGCGTAGGGGACATGATCAGGGCTGGCATCCAATTGATGGGTAACGGTCAACATGCCCGGCATGATCATGTCGCTGGCCATATAGGTCAGCAGTTCGAAAAAAGTGATTGCAAGGCAAAAGCCCAATAGATGTCGGGAGCTGATATTGATTAAAGGCTTGTGCATGGCGTCTCTATTCTTGCGCGAAGTTTAATAACGAGTCTTTTGCAACGCGCCGAGATTAATCACGGAACATGAACAGCTCCAATGAACTATTGATACTCAAGGTTTCGATAGTTTTCGTTATGTTTCGATGTTTGAAGGATAGGAAGAGGTAAATATGCGCGTACGAAAAATGCCCTCGACAGGGCGGGCATTTATTTAGCAGTCATCGGATGGGGTATTTAGCTTACGAATGAGGGTTCAACTTCACACTATCGATGGCGATAATACCCCGGCCCGCCACGGTCGTAATGGTGACCGCCGTGCCAGCTAACTTGGGGGGAAACGATGCAGCTGCTCAGGGCCAGGAGAGCGAGCAGGGGGAATCGGCAGTGCGATTCGACGGAACATTTCAAAATCCTCACGGGGCAATAAAGCCAAATCTAGTGATCGGCTGTAACATGAGATCCCGTTTTGTAGCGTCCTATCACCGGAGAAAGGTAGGCCTCAGCACGCGCTCTGATACAAATCGGATACATTTTTCAGGTTCAGGAACTCGCAATGACTCAGTCGCAACGTTTGAAATACTCGATTCTGATCTCCCTCGTGGTATTGGGGATCATGTTTGGCCTTTCGTATCTGCAAAACGCAGGCGTCATCAGCGAGAAGCTGTTTCAGTACATCGCCATCGGCGTGGCGGTGATTGTGGTGGTGATCAATGGTGTGATGCGCCGCAAGGTCAAACCCTGAACGACGCATCTTGCGCGGATCACTCGCGTTGGAGCATGGCTGCAGCGTGCGGATGCAGGCTGTAGCTTTTGTCCGGATTGAGGGTGATCACGCCCTCGCTGCACAAGCGTTTCAACACTTCCCGCACACTGAGAAAGGACAGGGGAATATCCAGGTCCAGCAAGTGGCTGTGTACGCCGCGCACGCCAAGGCTACGGTCGCTTTCGGCGGCGGTCAGCAAGGCGTCGATGACTTTCAGGCGGATCAGACTGGTTCGCAGACCATAGCTTTTGAGCAGCAGCCTGATCCGCTCGTTGCCATTGCGCTCGTTGCGTTGACTGAAAACACCTGAGCCCATGGCAGAGCCCTTTGGCGCATTGCTACCGTCCGTTGGCAGTTGCGAGTTGTACATGCAAAAACTCCTTTTCCGAGCCGGCCAGGAAATGTGATGGGTGCTCTCACTCAATAAGACGTACGAGCAGGGCAAATAATGAAGTCCCGAATGTAGAAAATTTGTCGCCGTCACGTCAGCGGCCTGTGAGATGCCCGTGAAAAGCGCCTTTCACAGCCTAAATTTTTGTCCTGTGTTTCGTTTTGAAGGCCGCACCCCGCAAAGGGTCGCGGCCTTCAGCTTTTCGGGGCTTGTTGCGGAATGGAATTGAGGACCGGATTGCCATCTTTGTTGCGGGTCAGGTAGACCGGCAATACCTTGGGCAGGGAAGCCACCAGGTTGTTGAGCTCTTTGATGTTGTAGATGCCGCCGATGCGAATCGAGCCGGTACTGTGGTCGGCTACCATCACCGGCTTGCTCAAGTAGCGATTGATCAATGGCAATGCGTCGGTCAGCGCCAGATCATCGAGCACCAGTTTTCCGCTACGCCAGGCCTGCGAGTTGTCATTGTCGTAGGTCTGACTGATCCGGGGAGTGATGTCGCCGCGTCTATAGCTCGCCTGCATTGCTGGCTCGAGGCGCAAACCGTCACCCGCAACGGCGTCATTACTGCTCACCAGCACCGAACCTTCTATCAGGTTCACCCGTACCTGATCTTCATATATCCAGACGTTGAATTGGGTTCCGGTGACCCGAATCCTGCCTTCGGCCGCTTTGACAATGAAGGGGTGTTCAGTGTCATGGCTGACGCTGAAGAAGGCTTCGCCTTTTTTCAGCGTGATCCGACGTTGATCCTTGTAGTTGCTGAACGTCAGCTCACTGCCCAGGTTCAATTCCACCTGACTGCCATCGCTCAGGGTGACCTGGCGGACATTGTCGTTCGCCTCGAAATGTTGGTAGGAGTTGGGTAGCCAGCCCAGGTTCCAGCCGCTATAGGCCGCCAGCGGCAACGCCATGGCGCAAACCGTGGCGGCGATACCGAAGGTGCGCCAAGGCATAGCAAGTTTGGCGCGGACCATCGGGGCCACCAAAGTTGTTGGTTGTGGCAGGCCCCCCGCGACATCCCAGATCTCCAGCATCGCCTCGTACTCGAACGCGTGAAGCGGATGAGCGTCATGCCATTGCTCGAATGCCAGCCGCTCTTCAGCAGTGCAATCGATGGCGTGCAGACGCATGCACCAATGCGCAGCGGCATCGGTGATTGCGTCATCCTGGGCTTGCGAGAGTGAGTTGTCGGTCATTGACCCATCCTGATTTCCCGCATTCTAACCTTGAGGGGAAGTCTGCGAGAACAACCGTCATGGCAATTACCCATCAACTGAGAATTTATTGTTCTGATTCACGGGGTGCTGGTGTGCAGTTGGCGCCCCATATGGCTCATGAGCCATGCAACGCTGTCGGCGTTGCCGAGTTGCACCTTGAGTCTGACCAGTGGATCTCGCTTGAAAATCTTGCGGGCAGCGCTCAGGTTTTCTCCGCCGGTCAAGGTCAATAGATGCGCTTTTACCCGATCAGTATTTTCATATGAAGTGCTGCCCGGATCCTCCCACACACCGGTGTCAGGATCCTCGGTCATGAACAGCTGGGTAAGGGGAGTCTTGATCGAGAGTGCGGTTTCCTGAAGCGTGGTCAACGCGTCCTTGAGGTCACTGGCAGTTGCGCTGGCTTGTCCAATCAGATGGGGAAATGGCCTGCTGGAATCGAGGTAAGCGATGTCTTCGGTTTTGCAGACGATATGGGAAAGCTCATGAATAAGGGTGACTGCTTGAGCATGGGTTTTGATAGGGAAGGCAGGCTCGGAAAGATGTTTGCGGTAGAACTCGAAACCGGTGTCGAAGAACTTTTCTGCCAGATAGATTTTCTGCTTTGCATCCGTTGGAACGATGAAGCCGAATGTTGTTGCCGCGCCATCGAGCACCCTGCCGATTGCAAAACGACTGGACTTCGGCTTTCTGAGGGAGGGGGCCAACAAGGCCGCAAAAATGTCAGTCATGACTTTTTCAAGCTGCTCCACATGCGTGGACTGCACTTGCGGCACATCAATAAAATCCATGATGAGTTGATGCACGGGTGTCACCGTTTTGTCGGAAGACTTCAGCAATTGCAGGTTTTGAAAGCAGTTCCAGGCATAGGTGGTTGCCAGGTCCAGCGCTTCGTCAATCTGGCGGGCCTTTTGCGGAAACAGTCGACGGATTTCGCGCATTCCATTGGCATCGACGTTCATGCCCCCCCAAACCGAAGATACGGTGCGCCACCGATTGCTGATGCTGAAGCGGGGCGCTGGCGTTTCCCTATCCAGAACCCATTGTTTCGACACGTTCTGACTCAGCCGGGGACCGCGATTGTTGGTGTCGGCGATGCGCCAGTGTGTGCCGCGCTTTGCGACCGGATATACCTTTCCTTCAACCGGTGCGTAGGTTTTATTTGTCGTCGGATGGGTATAGAGGCCGAGACTCGAATTTAATGTGAGCGAATTCAGGTCCACATCCAGGCTTTCATGACGCTTCAACTGCGTACGTTCGGGGGCTGTAATGGCGACATCCTGCCATTTGAAGCGGGTATCGGGCGTTGCTGGCGCCGGTGCAGTTAACGTTGAAGATGGCTTCGCTTGCGATTCCAGCGACAGTCGCAACGTGGCGAGTTGTGCGATGCCGCTGATAAATTCCTTTAACGCCGCTCCCCATTTGTGCGTTTGAAGGTCTTCGGCGGACTGCTTGATGTCTCGGTAACTGCGCCACACCGTAATCGGGTAGGCAAGCTTGCCCATCAGGAACGTAAATGCCCCTTGCAGATCTTCACCCAGCACATGCTTGATGGTTGCCCATTCGCTCTGCTTTTTGTCATCGGCCTGACAACCGAGCAATCGTGCCAGTAAAGCGGCGTTGTCATTGAACAAGTGTCCGAACAGATTCCCCTTGATCGGGTTGGACGCCAGCGTCACTTCGGCGAGGCGGCTATTGGAGGTCGCCATCCTGAGTTCAAGCAGTATCCGTTCAGGCTGCGGGAGGTTCATGAGCACCCAGTCGAGTAGACCGCCGCGTGTCTTCAGTTCGGTCACCAGTTGTGTTTCATTCTTGTATTCTTTCACCCCGTGACCGGGGCTATGAGGCGCGACAAGGACCTGTGGCGCGGAGCTGTCAGCCGATGAGCCAATCAGATAGACGCCTGGCACCTTGATCGCCTGTTCATGCTTGATGCCCAGGAGCTCAAGTGGGCGGATGATCGCGTGGGCACCGTCGACTGCCGCGCGGGCGATAGCGTCAGGCATGTCCATGACTTGGCGTATCAGATCAAACCCGGTCTCGCTGAGGCGCTCCTGCAATTTTTCCGTGTGGGCGTAATGCATCAGTTGCCAGGGTAATTGCGTGTAAAAACGCTTCCTGCGGTCCTTGGCATTCGCCTGGGTGTCTGCAAAGGCTTCGTTCAATGTCTTTTGCTGAAGTTCACCCAGCTTCAAGTTTCGTATCAGGTCCCTGATGTAGCTTTGGTTCATATCCTGGGGGATCGCGGTGTTATCAAGCGACACCAGTTTGAAATGGATTTTGTCCAGATCCTTGAAATGGGTCAGTGCAAAATCGGTCAGGGTTTGGGTGCTGGCTGCAGACCTCGAGCGCTTGTCGATCTGTATCTGGACCTTATCCGGATCAATGTCGAACTGAGTTGTTTTTCAAGTGCATCGTGCGCCGTGCGTGCCAGGGAGCTTATGCCTGTGAGGTAGTCCTGATCGTTGGTCACGTTGTTGAGGTATTGCTGAAGCAACTCCCCGTGCAATATCTGGTCTTGAATGGACGCCTTGGCCAGCCATGCCGGCAGTTTTTGCTGAGTGGTCAGGGATTGGGCAATGTCCGTCGCGCGGTCTAGCCCGGTCATCGGTTGGCGCAAGGCCACCAGCTTCAGGAGACTGGCCAGGGGCGTCGCGGGAAGCTTCGTGGCCAGCGCACGGATGACGCACGCCTGGTCCAATTGGACATAGGGCTTTTGCACGTGATCGAGAAAATGCTCATCTATTCGTTGCAGCGACGCCAGGGTGTAAGTCCGCCCAGCCACTCTCTCGCTGCGTCCAAGGTTCTCCAGAAGGGAGGGGCGATCATCGGTGTCCTTGAGGCGTCGATTGAGCTCGTTCAGCAACGGAGTCAATGCCCTGAAAGCTTCAAATCCCAAGGCCGGCGTCCACAAAATCGCCTTGCCCGAATGCTTCGGGTCCAGGCCTCCACGTTCCGTCAGCACAAAACAACTGGCCAGTTTCAACGGGGCGGTGGTCCCACTTGCCTTCAATGCCAAGGAAAATACGTCCGGCAAAAACCCGTTCAATGCCGCTCGCTGCAGGCGTGCCGGGGTATCAAGCACGGTGCTGATGATTGCCTGTTCCGTCGCACTCAGGGTGCGCATGACGCTGTGCAGCTTCAACTCGCTGCGCAATGCCGTTGACAGGGTTTGAGTGAAGCGCGATTGCAGGCTCCCAAGCGAGGAATTGAAGATGCGCTGCGCTTCGGCAATCGTTCGAGTTGTCGCGGGAATGACCGGCTGGTTTTCAAGCAGTAGGTCGAGCGGCCGCTTAATGGTGGAAAGAAGGGCCTGATGCTCTTTGGCCGACTCGCCGTGAACAGTGGCAGGTTGCGCGCTCAGGCGCCGGTCTGCGTGTGTGCTCCAGCGTCCTTCGGCATCGGCAGCCAGCAGGCGATCGTCGATCAGTCCGCGGACATCGAGTGCCTTGTCGAACAAGGCTCGGGGATCCTGCGTGCCTTCGCTTTCACGGTATTCGCTCAGCGCATAGGCCAGATTCTCGCGTTGCTTGCCAAGGATGTCGGTCATCAACTGTTCAAACACCGGGCCGATGATCGGTTCACCGACAATCACTTGTTCATCCGGCTTCATTGAAAGAAACGTAGCGCGTTCGTCTAACGACATGAAGTTGAGCAGCGTGTCTTCATGCCTTTGGGTTTTCAACATCTGCGCGACGATTTTCCCGACAGCGAGCAGGTCGCTCGCAGCCTCGATGCCTCTGGAAGGGGTGTACAGAAAATCCAACGCGTCGCTGCTGCCGATCATCACAGTGGAGGCGAGCTCCACGTAATGCTTGAAGGGGGCGGTGACACGGACTTTTTCGGCACGAAGAGGATCGTCGATGTCAGGTTCAAGGCTGAGGTTCATCAGCCGCAGGTATTGCTGCGTCGTTAAAACACGTTGCTGACGCTGAAGCAAAAGCTTCAGGTGAAAGGTATCGCGCAAGCCCTCGGCAAAAACCTTCCGGCGTGATTGCCCATCGTTCATCGGTGTGTTCCAGAACGTCTTGAGCAGGTCTTGCAAGCGCGGGGTCAACGTTTGTGCGATCTCTTTGACTGCACTTTCCCAGGCCTGGTTATCGGCGGCGCTGCTCACGCTGTGCCGGGGGTTGGAAAAAACTCTGGTATCGCCAGTGGGCCACTGATGGGTCAGGTAGTAATGCAGCAGGGTATCGCTCAGTGAATGCGAGGAAAGCAATTGCTGGTCATCGCTGCCGATGACAAAGCTCTTCAGTCGGGTAAGGCGCTGGTCCAGTGTGGGGAACGGTTCATGCAGCGCGGTCTTGAGGGTCTCGTCCAGCATCGATTGCAGCGTTGGCAGCTTGAGCAACTCGCCCATCATCGTCCTGATGTTCTGAGCCTGATTGCGCTCGAGGGTGAGCTCCTGGGTCTGGAACACCGCACCTGCGATGGCTTGCGTGGCAATGTCTGGCGCGGTGGCGGCGGGTAAAGCGCTGCGTTGTTCGATGGAGAGAAAACGCAATAATTCACGCTTCCCAGTGGGCTGTGCCAACCATTCCTTGAGTTTGCTTTTGAGGCCCTTCATGTCCGCGAATTTGATCAGGCCTTTCCACGGTGTGTAGAGCGTGACTTCTCCATCGTTGGGCCGGCTCATGGCAAAAGCGCCGGCCAGGAGGATGCCAGGCGCATCAGGTACGCTTAAAAGCAGCTGGTCGACGTGCATGGGCTCGCTGTTGGCGATACGGGCTGCATGCGTCGCCAGATAAACAGCATTCAACCACTTCAGGTCATCAAGCGTGAAAGACAGTGCCTTTTCGCGTTCACCGGGCTGTTTGGCTTTAGATGCAAGTGCTGCCTCGTCGAAAAAATACGGCAGTGTGGGAGCAGACATGGTTTTTCCTCGAAGTGCTGCGATCGGCGGGTAATCGCAGGCCGTTGGATTGAGGAAAAACAGTACGGTCAATGGAAGGCTCGGGTGCGGTACATATTGCTTGATGCGAACAGGCTGGCGAGACTTGACAGGACGCCGGTAGAACAGCGCTTAATCGACAACTGTTTTGGGTTGCCCTGCAACCCGTTTCACCCTGTTGCCCGTACTCAATAATAAAACTGGAGCTTCAGATGACCGCAACGCCCGAAGTGGCCGTCAGTTCGAACACTCAAACGCTCGATTTCGACGCGCTCGTTCTTTTGCTTGAGCAGATTTTTCAGCGCCACGGCACCTCCGCCGATGTCGCCAGGACACTGGCCCTCAACTGCGCCGGCGCCGAACGCGATGGCGCCCATAGCCATGGCGTGTTCCGCATTCCCGGTTACGTGTCGACGCTCCAGAGCGGCTGGGTCAATGGCCAGGCTGTGCCGGTGGTCGAGGACGTGGCCTCGGGCTTTGTCCGGGTCGACGCCGGCAATGGTTTCGCCCAACCGGCCTTGGCGGCAGCACGCGCCTTGCTGGTGGAAAAGGCCCGCAGTGCCGGCATTGCGGTGCTGGCGATTCGTAATTCCCACCATTTCGCCGCCTTGTGGCCGGATGTCGAGCCTTTCGCCTATGAAGGCCTGGTGGCGCTGAGCGTGGTCAACAGCATGACCTGCGTGGTGCCGCACGGCGCCGATCGTCCGCTGTTCGGGACCAACCCGATTGCTTTCGCCGCTCCCCGGGCTGACGGCGATCCGATTGTCTTCGACCTGGCGACCAGCGCCATTGCCCATGGCGATGTGCAGATCGCCGCGCGCAAGGGCGAGCGTTTACCGCCAGGCATGGGGGTGGACAGTCTCGGCCAGCCGACCCAGGACCCGAAAGCGATTCTTGAGGGCGGCGCGTTGCTGCCGTTTGGCGGCCATAAAGGTTCGGCGCTGTCGATGATGGTCGAGCTGTTGGCAGCGGCGTTGACCGGCGGCAATTTTTCCTTCGAGTTCGATTGGTCGAACCACCCGGGGGCCAAGACGCCATGGACGGGCCAACTGCTGATCGTGATCGACCCGAGCAAGGCGGCCGGGCAGAATTTTGCCGAGCGCAGTCAGGAGCTGGTCCGGCAGATGCACGGTGTGGGGCTCAAGCGTTTGCCGGGGGATCGACGTCATCAACAACGGGCCAAGTCCAGCACCGAAGGCATTAAGCTCGATGCTCAGACGCTGGCGGATCTGCGGGAACTGGCCGGGCTCTGAGTCCTGCATACTCTCAGTCTGCATAAAAGCCGGGCATGAAAAAGGCGAGCTGCGTGCTCGCCTTTTTGCTGGGTACTGATTAAAACGGGGTCGCTTAACGCCGACCCAACAACAACCCGACCACCAGGCCGAAACCGGCAGAGATCGCCACGGTTTGCCACGGGTGACCACCGATGTAGGTTTCAGTGGCTTCGACCGCCGGTTTGGTCCGGTCACGAACGCGGGTGACGGAGTCCCGAGCCTGTTGAAGTTTCTGGGCGATCTGCCCACGAAGCGTGTCCGCTTCCTCACCCACGAGCGAGGCACTGTTTTTGAGCAGTTTTTCCGATTCTTCGATCAGAGACTGAAGTTCGCTGAAGGCCTGATCCTTGATTTGATCTTCGGCGATTTGTGCGCGGGTTTTGCGGGCCATTGAGGTACTCCTTGCAGATAAATGGACAGTGAACAGTGGAGTCCGTCGTCAGCGAAAAAGTTGCAGTGGATTTTCGCACTGCCCCCACCTTGACGAAAAATCCTGAGTCGGAGATTTCTTCCTACAGTGTAAGATGTCGCCTATTTTACGCAGCAGGTAACTCCCATGAGCTTCAATCTGGCCGACAAACCCCTTGCCGAGCGCGCTGCGCTGGAAGATGAGAAATCCCGTCTGTTCGATCTATGGCAAAGCAACCTGGGCAAGTCCAAGGGCGAAGCCGCGCGGTTGTTCGGTGAACGCGCCAAGCGCAAAGGCAAATGGGCCGAGTGGGTCCGTGCCGAACTTGACGGCATGTCGCCCCCGGAATTTGCGAACATGGTGCGCAGCGAAGTCAATCGCCTGATGGCTGCCAAGTAGCGTTCGCAAAACTCGCGACAATCGCTTCCCGTACTTTCAATACCACCGGATCGAGCTGCGTACTGGTGCGCCAGCCCAGTTCGATCGGGTATCGCGGCAACGCCAGAGGGCAGGGCAGCAGTGCCAGTCCGCTGAGCGCTGCAATGCTTTGGGCCGCATGGGCCGGAATGGTCGCCACGGCCTGACTGCCCTTGAGCAAGTGCGGCAACGCGGCAAAGTGTGTGGTCGAAGCACATACCCGCCGAGTCAACCCCAGCGCCGCCAGCCCTTCATCGGTGATCCCGATAAAGCCGCCCGACGACACCAGAATGTGCTCGCGGGCGACGAACTCATCAAGGCTGAGGGTCTGCTGCCCCACGGCCAGGCTGAGCGGGTCCGCCAGGCACAGATAGCCGCCTTCTCCCAGCACCTGACGGCTGAGCAAGCGCTCGGCAAACCCACCGGCGGTAATCGCCAGATCAATGCTGCGTTCCATCAACGCTTGCGCGACGATCTGACTGTGGGTCTGACGAAAAATTAGCCGTAGCTTCGGCGCGACGCGGGCGATCTCTTCGATCAGCCGGCGGCCATAAGCGATTTCGAAATCATCGGACATACCCACGGTCACCGAGCGCCCGTCGTAATGGTGGGCGGCCGGATCGACCATCGCCAGGCTCTGCCGGCATTTGTTGAGGGCGTCGCTGACCACCGGTTTCAACTGGTTGGCCTTGAGCGTGGGCGCGAGTCCGCGGCCTGTGCGCACGAACAACTGATCGCCATACACCTCGCGCAGCCTTCGCAGTGCCGCGCTGACCGCCGATTGCGTCACGCCCAGACGCAACGCGGCCCGGCTGGCGCTGGACTCCTCGTGGAGCGCTTCGAAGACTTTCAGCAGGTTGAGATCGACGGTGGCGATATTCATCTGGTTCATATCATTCAGCAGTAAACGGGGCTTTATTCATGATCCCGTGGCGCCGGAGAATGAGCAACACCTCAATGCTTTCGGAGTTACTGCGATGCCCAAGTCAATCGTTGCTGCACTGCAAATCGGCGCCTTGCCCGGTGGCAAGGCCGAGACCCTGGAACAGATCCTTTCTTGGGAAAACGCGATTATCGAATCCGGCGCGGCGCTGGTGGTCATGCCCGAAGCGTTGCTCGGCGGTTACCCCAAAGGCGAGGGCTTTGGCACTCAGTTGGGTTATCGCCTGCCGGAAGGGCGTGAAGCCTTTGCCCGGTACTTTGCCAATGCGATCGACGTGCCCGGCGCGGAAACCGAAGCGTTGGCCGGGCTGTCAGCGCGCACCGGCGCCAATCTGGTGATCGGTGTCATCGAACGCGCCGGCAGCACCTTGTTCTGCACTGCGTTGTATTTCGATCCGCAGGCCGGGCTGGTCGCCAAGCACCGCAAACTGATGCCCACCGGCACCGAACGGTTAATCTGGGGCAAAGGCGATGGCTCGACGTTGCCGGTGATCGACAGTCAGGTCGGGCGGATCAGTGCGGTGATTTGCTGGGAAAACATGATGCCGCTGCTGCGCACCGCGATGTACGCCAAAGGCGTGGAGGTCTGGTGCGCGCCAACCGTGGATGAGCGGGAAATGTGGCAGGTCAGCATGCGCCATATCGCCCATGAAGGACGCTGCTTTGTGGTCAGCGCCTGTCAGGTTCAGGATTCACCGCACGCCTTGGGCGTGGAGGTTGCCAACTGGCCGGCGGACCGCCCATTGATTGCCGGTGGCAGTGTGATCGTCGGGCCGATGGGCGACATTCTGGCGGGGCCGCTGCGTGACAGCGCCGGTTTGCTCACCGCAGAAATCGACACTGATGACCTGATCCGCGCCCGTTACGACTACGACGTGGTCGGGCACTACGCGCGCCCGGACGTGTTTGAGCTAACGGTGGATGAGCGGGCCAAACCTGGCGTGCGTTTCAACACATAACCCATGTGGGAGCGGGCTTGCTCGCGAAGGGGCCATAACATTCAACATCTATGC
>NZ_JAHBDP010000110.1:0-33039 GCF_019956495.1 Pseudomonas sp. BF-B-26
CGGTGTAACAGTCAACAGAGATGTTGAATGTAATGACCCCTTCGCGAGCAAGCCCGCTCCCACATTTGTTCTGCATCGACTCTTAGATCTGTGTCTCACTGTATCTCCCCCGCCGTTTCATCCCCTTCGCTTACAAACTCCCCCCTTGCGCGACACAGTAGCGATACACCACGCCCGCTAAATGGCCACACCCGAGCAAGGCACCCCGCCAGCTACGGTTATCGCCGCTCTTACGTGGCGTCCTTTATCGAACGGTTGTGTCGTGCAACCCAGGAGTATTGAAATGTCCCGTACCACCAAAAACACTATCGGTCTGCTCGGCGCTGTTTTGGCCGGTGGCATGATGTTGTCCGGCGCTGTGTTCGCCGCGCAACCCCTGACACAAGGCTACCTGCTGGCCTCGGCCGAACAGGTCGTGAAGACCCCTGAAGGTAAATGTGGCGAAGGCAAGTGTGGCGATGCCTCGATGGCAAAAACCGACACGGATGGCGACGGCAAGGTATCCCGTGCCGAATTCCTGAAAGTCGCGCCGAAGTCCAACTTCGACAAGATCGACACCAACCATGATGGCTTCATCGACGAGCAAGAGGCATTCGATAACGTGAAAGCCAACTACGAAGCCAATGGCAAGAAAATGCCAAAAGGCCTGTTCGAGCACTTGAAAGACCAAGACGGCGCCTAAGCTTCCGAAACCAGGCCGCGCTTTTCCATCGAGAAGCGCGGCTTTTTTGCGTCTGGAATATTTAAAGCTGAAAGCGCCGCACCATGCCCTGCAAGGCATTGGCCAACTGAGACAGCTCCTGGCTGGACGCGCTGGTCTGATCCGCCCCGGCGGCAGATCGCACCGAAAGGTCACGGATATTCACCAGGTTGCGGTCGACTTCACGCGCCACCTGCGCCTGTTCTTCGGCAGCGCTGGCGATCACCAGATTGCGCTCGTGGATCTGATGAACCGACGCGGTGATGGTCTGCAACGCTTCACCTGCACGCTCGGCCAAGGCCAATGTGCTGGCCGCACGGCTTGAGCTGGCGTGCATGGAATCCAGCGCCTGAGTTGAGCCGTTGCGCATGCCCTGAACCATTTGCTCGATTTCCTGAGTCGATTGCTGCGTGCGATAGGCCAAAGCGCGAACTTCGTCGGCAACCACCGCGAATCCGCGACCGCTTTCCCCGGCGCGCGCCGCTTCAATGGCTGCGTTGAGGGCCAGCAAGTTGGTTTGCTCGGCAATCGCACGAATCACATCCAGTACCTTGCCGATGCCCTGAGACTGGTTGGCCAGGGACTGCACCAATCCACCGGTGATCTGTACATCGCTGGCCAGGGCGCCAATGGCCGTGACTGTTTCGCTGACCCGCTCCTGGCCGACATGCGCGGACTCACTGGATTGGCGCGTGGCGTCGGAGGTCGACACCGCGTTGCGAGCGACCTCCTCCACCGCGGTGGTCATTTCAGTGACAGCCGTCGCCGCTTGTTCGATCTCATTGTTCTGCTGTTGCAGGTTTTGCGTGCTGTCGAGGGTGACGGCATTCAACTCGTCAGCCGCTGTCGCCAATTGCGCGGCCGAGCCGCTGATACCTTGCAAGGTTTCGCGCAGGTTGCGCTGCATGGTCGCCAACGCCTTGAGCAAACGACTCACTTCATCGTTGCCATGGGTTTCGATGGGGCGCGTCAGGTCGCCTCGCGCCACGTTTTCCGCGGCATCCAACGCTTCGTTCAAAGGTTTGACGATGCTGCGGGTCAGCAGCATGGCCAGGCCGACGGTGGCCAATGCCGCCAATGCGATAAACAGGCTGACGATCATCCGCGATGTTTCGTAATGCTCTGCAGATTTCTGGCTCTCGGCGGCGACTTGTTTGGCGAACAGATCCGCCAGGTCAGTGAGTTGCTTGCCGGAACCATCGACCACGGTTTTCATGTCTACCAGCAGCAACTTGGTCAATTCGTCATGACGACCCTGTTCGGCCAGGGAAAAAGATTGGGCAATACCGGCACGATAAGCCGCGAAGGTGGTTTTGAACTGGTCATACAAGGCTTTGCCTTCGACGGTGTTGACCAACCTGTCATATGCCGCAATCTTCTCGCTCAACTCTTTGTCGCGAGTGTCCATCTGGCCGCGGTAGACAGGGATGTTCTTCGGATCCTGATCCAGGGCCATGCGCAGGGAAATGGTACGGATGCGCAGCATGATTTCGCGGATCTCGTCACCGCCGCGAATGCTCGGTAGCCATTGTTTCTCCACCGCCACCTCGCTATCGCGAATGCTCGACATCTGCCCCAGGGCAAAAACCCCGAGCAACGCGACCAATACGGCAATCAAGGCAAACCCCAAGGCTGCCCGAGGAGCGATATTTAACTGTCGAAGCACCATAACGAACGCCTTTTTCTTGTAGTGGCTTGGATAAGGGGCGTTGTTTCGGCAGTACCCCGTCGCCTCGTTATCGGCAAGTTGTACGATGACTGAAGTGTTATTTCTCGAAGACAAAAAATCGAAGACAAAAAAAATCCCCGTATCTTTCGATACGAGGATTTTTAATATGGTCGGGGTAAGGGGATTCGAACTCCTGACATCCTGCTCCCAAAGCAGGCGCGCTACCGGACTGCGCTATACCCCGGTAATAAAAAGGCGACCTTTAAAAAAGTCGCCTTCTTCGATCAGTGCTTTTGGCCTCTGATCTTAAGATCTGATCCCAGCGTGAACTGGTTTCAAAAATGGTGGGTCGTGTGGGATTCGAACCTACGACCAATTGGTTAAAAGCCAACTGCTCTACCAACTGAGCTAACGACCCAAAAATGGTCGGGGTAAGGGGATTCGAACTCCTGACATCCTGCTCCCAAAGCAGGCGCGCTACCGGACTGCGCTATACCCCGGTTTGAAATTGGCTCCGTGACCAGGACTCGAACCTGGGACCCAATGATTAACAGTCATTTGCTCTACCGACTGAGCTATCACGGAACTACATATTTCAATTTACAACTGTGAAGCTTGCTTCACCTCTTCGACCCGTTCGCATCGCTGCGTTCGTGTGTCTGAGGCGCGCTATTCTACAATCTTAAGCACCTCTGTCAACCCCCTAAATTGCTTTCAAGTTAATGATTTGCAACTTATTTCAGATTCCTGCTTGGGGAGCTGGAACCCTTCAGGGCGACTTACTGCGGGGCGCACTTTACAAGCCTTTTCCTTTAAGTTCAACAGCCTGGCGAAAAAAAGGCCTCGCAATGCGAGACCTCTTCAATTTTACTGCCGCCGTGGATCAGGCAAATACGATTTCGTCGTTCTCCACGACACCCTTGGCGGTATCGCCCGGCATGAAACGACCGGACAGAATCAGCTGCGCCAGCGGGTTCTCGATCCAGCGCTGGATCGCTCGTTTGAGCGGCCGTGCGCCGTAAACCGGGTCGTAACCCACCGCGATCAGCTTATCCATGGCCTCAGGGCTCAGTTCAAGCTTCAGCTCGCGTTCGGTCAGGCGACTGCGCAGGCGACCCAACTGGATCTCGGTAATGCCCGCGATCTGATCCCGAGCCAATGGCTCAAAGATCACCACTTCATCGACCCGGTTGATGAACTCAGGTCGGAAGTGCGTGGAAATCGCATCCATCACTGCCGCACGCTGCGCCTCACGATCACCGACCAATTCCTGGATCTGCACCGAACCGAGGTTGGAGGTCATGACAATCACGGTATTTTTGAAATCCACCGTGCGGCCATGACTGTCGGTCAGTCGGCCATCTTCCAGCACTTGCAGCAAGATGTTGAAGACATCCGGGTGGGCCTTCTCGACCTCGTCCAGGAGGATCACCGAATAAGGCTTGCGACGCACCGCCTCGGTCAGGTAACCGCCCTCTTCATAGCCTACGTAGCCTGGTGGCGCACCGATCAGACGAGCCACGGAATGTTTCTCCATGAACTCGGACATGTCGATCCGCACCATCGCCTCTTCCGTATCGAAGAGGAACTCGGCCAGCGCCTTGCACAGCTCGGTTTTACCGACACCGGTCGGGCCGAGGAACATGAACGAACCGCTCGGGCGATTCGGATCGGACAACCCGGCACGGGAACGCCGCACAGCGTTGGAAACGGCAATCACCGCTTCGTCCTGGCCGATCACACGTTGGTGCAACAGGCTTTCCATCTTCATCAGCTTGTCGCGCTCACCCTCGAGCATTTTCGACACCGGAATGCCGGTCCACTTCGAAACGACTTCAGCGATCTCTTCTTCGGTCACCTTGCTGCGCAGCAACTGGTTTTCAGTTTTGCCGTGCTGGTCGACCATTTGCAGGCTGCGCTCCAGGTCCGGGATGATCCCGTACTGCAACTCGGCCATGCGGTTCAGGTCGCCTTTGCGGCGGGCCGTTTCCAGTTCCTGACGGGACTGTTCGATTTTCTGCTGGATCTGCGCAGAACCCTGGACTTCGGCTTTTTCCGCGTTCCAGATTTCCTCCAGGTCCGAGTACTCACGTTCGTGACGAACGATTTCTTCCTGGAGTTTTTCCAGACGTTTCTTCGCCGCGTCGTCGCTTTCTTTCTTCAGCGCCTGGGATTCCACCTTCAGCTGAATCAGACGACGCTCCAGACGGTCCAGCACTTCCGGCTTGGAGTCGATCTCCATGCGGATACGGCTGGCGGCTTCGTCGATCAGGTCGATGGCCTTGTCCGGCAGCTGACGATCGGTGATGTAGCGATGGCTGAGCTTGGCCGCGGCGATGATCGCGCCGTCGGTGATCGCCACCTTGTGGTGAACCTCGTAACGCTCTTTCAGGCCACGCAGGATGGCGATGGTGTCTTCTTCGCTCGGCTCATCCACCAGGACTTTCTGGAAGCGCCGCTCGAGGGCCGCATCCTTCTCTATATATTGGCGGTACTCGTTGAGCGTGGTCGCGCCGACGCAGTGCAGTTCACCACGGGCCAACGCAGGCTTGAGCATATTGCCCGCGTCCATCGAGCCTTCACCTTTACCGGCGCCGACCATGGTGTGCAGTTCGTCGATGAACAGAATGATCTGCCCTTCCTGCTTCGACAGTTCGTTGAGCAAGGATTTGAGGCGTTCTTCGAACTCGCCACGGTACTTGGCACCGGCAATCAGCGACCCCATGTCCAAGGACAGCAGGCGCTTGCCTTTCAGTCCATCCGGGACTTCGCCGTTGATAATGCGCTGGGCCAGGCCTTCGGCGATGGCGGTTTTACCCACGCCAGGCTCACCGATCAGCACCGGGTTGTTCTTGGTGCGGCGTTGCAGCACCTGAATGGTCCGGCGAATTTCGTCGTCACGGCCGATCACCGGATCGAGCTTGCCTTCTTCGGCGCGCTTGGTCAGGTCGACGGTGTATTTATCCAGCGCCTGGCGCGACTCTTCGTGGTTGGCGTCATTGACGGCCTCACCACCACGCAGGTTGGTGATTGCGTTTTCCAGGGCTTTCTTGCTGACGCCCTGACCGAGCAACAACTTGCCGAGCTTGCTGTTCTCGTCCATGGCGGCGAGCAACACCAGCTCGCTGGAGATGAACTGGTCGCCCTTCTGCTGGGCCAGGCGGTCGGCCTGGTTGAGCAGACGCGCCAAATCCTGCGACATGTTGACGTCGCCGGTCGGGTTCTGGATTTTTGGTAGTTGGTCGAGCTCTTTGGTCAGCTCTTTACGCAGGCTGTTGACGTCGAAGCCCACCTGCATCAACAGGGGTTTGATCGAACCACCCTGCTGTTCAAGCATGGCTTGCATCAAGTGCGCCGGTTCAATGCCCGGATGATCGAGGCCAACGGCCAGGGATTGGGCGTCGGACAAGGCTAACTGCAACTTGCTGGTTAAACGGTCTATACGCATGGGTCACCTTCCTTTTGAGCAGGCCGGACCTATGAAACATCCTGAATGAAGAAACCTGCCAGATATCACTTAGATGTGGTCGATTCTGGGAGATTCAAGCGTCGTGATGTTGATGTAGATCAGAGAAGTCTAGCGTTCGAGCCAGACCAAGGAGGCAAACCGACCGGTACGTGGACTACGGCGGTAAGAAAAGAAGCGAGGATCGGTCACGGTACAGAAACCGCCACCATAAACAGCGGTGACACCGCGAGCCGCCAGACGCAAGCGCGCCAGCTCATAGATATCAGCCAAGAATTTGCCAGCATTTGCACTCGGCACAAACGCTTTAGCGGCTTCGGGTAATTGCTCGACGAAGGTTTCGCGCACTTCAGGGCCGACTTCAAAGGCTTGCGGACCAATGGCCGGACCGAGCCAGACCAGCACTTCTTCTGGCGGCACGGCCAGACTGTCGAGGGTTGCTTCCAGCACACCCGCCGCCAACCCGCGCCATCCGGCATGAGCCGCCGCGACGCGAGTACCGGCACGGTCACAAAACAGCGCCGGCAGGCAATCCGCAGTCATTGCCGTGCAGGCAATACCGGGCGTTGCCGTCCAGCTGGCATCGGCAGTGGCCGTAAGGCTTGGGTCTGCGTGGGCCACGGCAATGCCGTGAACCTGCTTTAACCAGGCCGGCTGAATAGCGAAATGATCAGTGAGGCGACGGCGGTTTTCGACCACAGCTTCGGGGCTGTCATCGACATGATCGCCGAGGTTGAGGCTGTCGAACGGCGCCAGACTGACGCCGCCCGCTCGGGTGGTAACGCAGGCTTTCACCCCGGCAGGCGCAGGCCAGTCGGGAATCAGCCAGTCACTCATCCGATGAACGCCTCGCGGTCTTGCTTGAGCAGCGTCAGCAACCAGACGAAATCGTCCGGCAGTGGCGATTCCCAGCTCATGCGTTTACCGGTGGTCGGGTGATCCAGCTCCAGGAACCGCGCATGCAGCGCCTGACGCGGGAACGCCTTCAACGATTCGACCATGGTCACACTGGCTGCCGGCGGAATACGGAAGCGACCGCCGTAGGCAGGGTCTCCGACCAACGGGTAGTTGATGTGGGCCATGTGCACACGAATCTGGTGCGTACGACCGGTTTCCAGCTTCACCCGCACGTGCGTGTGGGAGCGGAAACGCTCGAGCACGCGGTAATGGCTGACGGCCTGCTTGCCACCTTCCATCACGGCCATGCGCTGGCGTTGCTGACCGTGACGACCGATCGGCGCGTTGATCTTGCCGCCGGCAGTCACCACGCCGATCACGATGCACTCGTAGATCCGGCTTACGCTGCGGCTCTGCAATTGCGTGACAAGCTGTGTCTGCGCCTGAATGGTCTTGGCCACCACCATCAGACCGGTGGTGTCCTTGTCCAGGCGATGCACGATACCGGCGCGGGGCACATTGATGATGTCCGGCACGTGGTGGAGCAAGGCGTTGAGCAAGGTGCCATCGGCGTGACCGGCGGCAGGATGCACCACCAGACCCGCGGGTTTGTTGATCACCAGGATGTCGTCGTCTTCATAGACGATATCCAGCTCGATGTCTTGAGCGATCCATTCGCCCTGAGCTTCCTGCTCGGCAGTGAGTTCAAGAATGGCACCACCATGAACGATGTCTCGCGGGCGGATAACCGCCCCATCCACAGTCAGGCGGCCGTCTTTGATCCAGGCGGAAAGGCGCGAGCGCGAGTGCTCAGCGAATAATTGTGCGGCGACTTGATCGAGGCGTTGGCCGCCCAATTCGGACGGCACCTCTGCGCGAAGTTCAATTTTATCGGACATGCTCAGACTAGGCGTCGGCACAGCCTTTGGTTTCGGCTGCGCGCTTGTGGTTAAATACGGCGTCTTTTGCCCCGAGGCTATTCAACGGGGCGTTCATCATAACAGGACGGCCCCGCCCAAGACAGCGGCCGTCATAGGGACGCAAGCCGCCATGCAAGTGAAACACCTGCTGCTGATCGCCATCCTCGCATTGACCGCTGCTTGCTCATCGAAGGAAGTCGTAGACGAAAACCTGAGCGAGGTCGAGCTGTACCAGCAGGCTCAGCACGATCTGGACAACAATAGCTACACCGCCGCCACAGCCAAGCTGAAGGCGCTGGAGTCGCGTTATCCGTTCGGTCGCTACGCCGATCAGGCTCAACTCGAGCTCATTTACGCCAACTACAAGAACACCGAGCCTGAAGCGGCGAAGTCCGCCGCCGAGCGCTTCATTCGTCTGCACCCGCAGCACCCGAACGTGGATTACGCGTATTACCTCAAGGGTCTGACTTCTTTCGACCAGGACGTCGGCCTGTTGTCGCGTTTCCTGCCGCTGGACATGACCAAGCGTGACCCGGGTGCCGCTCGCGACTCCTACAACGAGTTCGCCCAGCTGACCAGCCGCTTCCCCAACAGCCGCTACTCGCCGGACGCCAAGCAGCGCATGATCTACCTGCGCAACCTGCTGGCGGCCTACGAGATTCACGTTGCCGACTACTACCTGACCCGTCAGGCCTATGTCGCCGCCGCGAACCGTGGTCGCTACGTGGTGGAAAACTTCCAGGAAACCCCTTCGGTCGGTGACGGCCTGGCGGTGATGACAGAGGCCTACCAGCGTCTGCACCTGGACGATCTGGCCGCTACCAGCCTCGAAACCCTGAAGCTCAACTACCCGAACCATCCAAGCCTGGTCGACGGTCAGTTCCAGCCTTCGGTGGCCGAAGCCGACAACCGTTCGTGGCTGAGCAAGGCGACCCTGGGCCTGATCGAATCCCGTCCACCACTGCCGCCGGGCGAAACCCGCGCCAACCAGGACGTGCAGAAGCAGTTCCAGGACGCCAAGGACGCAATTCCGAACGATCTCAAGCCTAAAGATGAAAAAGGCGACGTGATCGAAGAAGAGGAACACGACTCCGAAGCCAATAACAGCGACCGCTCGTGGTTCAGCTACATGACCTTCGGCGTGTTTGACTGACACATCGGGTTGTACGAAAAGGAGCCTTTCGAGGCTCCTTTTTTATGGGCTCGATGATTACGCTGTGCGCTGGTCATGTCCTTGGCTAAACTGGCTCTTCACTCGTCGAATAGCAGCTCATCATGCTTCGTTTACTGTTCTGGATCGCCCTGATTGCCGCTGCGGTATGGTTCTGGCGCAAGTTCAAGGGCCAGGCGTCCGTGCCCAGGTCCTCTGCCGAGCTGGAGGCGGCTCCGATGGTCCGTTGCGCCCATTGCGGCGTACACCTGCCACGCGACCGCGCGCTGAGACTTCAACAACAGTGGTATTGCAGCCAGGCTCATCTTGAGCAAGGCCCGGGCTCCAGTGATCGCTGAGACCTCCAGTCCCGGCAGCAAACAGGCCCAGCGACTGCTGCGCCTCTATCACCTCTACCGTTTGAGCATCGGCATCACCCTGGTGCTGTTGATCGCCAGCAACATGGACAACCAGCTGCTGACGTTCAGCAATGACGACCTGCTGCGCAGTGGTAGCTGGTTTTACCTGGTGCTGAACATCCTGCTGGTGGTATTCCTCGGGAACACCCGGCGCCCGGCGCAACTGTTCAGCCTGGCGCTGACCGACGTCCTGCTACTGTGCGGTCTGTTCTATGCCGCCGGCGGTGTGGCCAGCGCCATCGGCAACTTGCTGATCGTATCGGTAGCCATCAGCAACACTTTGTTGCGAGGGCGCATCGGCCTGCTGATTGCCGCCGTTGGCGCGCTCGGCATCGTCGGGCTGAGCTTCCTCCTGAGTTTCAGCCATCGCGCCACCCCCAACGATTACCTGCAAGTCGGCACGCTCGGCGCCTTGTGTTTTGCTGCTGCATTGCTGGTGCAAGGACTGATCCGACGCCTGGATGTCAGCGAAACCCTCGCCGAACAGCGGGCCAGCGAAGTTGTCAGCCTCGAAGCCCTCAACGCCCTGATCCTGCAACGCATGCGGACCGGCATCCTGGTACTCGACGACCAGCGGCGGGTTCAACTGGCCAATCACAGCGCCTTGAACCTGTTAGGCAGGGAAAATCTTGCAGGCCAGGTGATCGACGACTACTTGCCCAGCCTGGTCGAACGCCTGCAACTGTGGCGCAACAATCCGACGCTGCGCCCCCAGAGCCTGAAAGTCGCCAGCAGTGGTCTGGAGCTGCAACCGAGCTTCATTGCCCTGGACCAAAGCCCATACCACCAGACCCTGGTCTTTCTCGAAGACCTCGCGCAAATCGCTCAACAAGCCCAGCAATTGAAGCTCGCCGCCCTCGGTCGCCTGACCGCCGGTATCGCCCATGAAATCCGCAACCCACTGGGCGCCGTTAGTCATGCCGCGCAGCTATTGCAGGAATCAGAGGAACTGAACGGCGCGGATCGACGTCTGACACAGATTATTCAAGACCACTCTCAGCGAATGAATCGGGTAATCGAAAACGTCCTGCAACTGTCCCGCCGTCAGCAAACCATAGCGCAACGGCTTGATCTGAAGCCGTGGCTGGAACAGTTCGTCAACGAAAACCGCGAGAGGGCGACCGAGCATCAGCAGATTCATCTGCGCATCGGCTCAGGAGACTTCAAAACCCTGATGGATCCAGACCAACTGACCCAGATTCTCGACAATCTGTTGCGCAACGCCTGGCGCCATAGCGCCTTGAATCACGACCTGGCACAGGTCTGGCTCGAATTGTTTGTCGATTCGGACAGCCAGCTGCCGATCCTCGAGATCCTGGACGATGGCCCCGGCGTGACGCCAGAGCATCACGTGCACTTGTTCGAACCGTTCTTCACCACCAGCACCCAAGGCACCGGCCTGGGGCTTTATCTGTCCCGTGAGCTGTGCGAAAGCAACCAGGCCCGCCTAGACTTCAAACCACGCCAAGGCGGCGGCTGCTTTCGCATCACTTTTGCTCACGGACGGAAACAAAGTTGAACATGAGCCCACGGCAAAAAGTCCTGATCGTCGACGACGAACCGGATATCCGCGAACTCCTGGAAATCACCCTGGGACGGATGAAACTCGACACCTTCAGTGCCCGCAACCTCGGCGAAGCACAGGCACTGCTGTCGCGAGAGTCATTCGATTTGTGCCTGACCGACATGCGCTTGCCGGACGGCACCGGCCTTGAGCTGGTGCAACACATCCAGCAACGCCACCCCCAAGTACCGGTGGCCATGATCACCGCTTATGGCAGCCTGGAAACGGCGATCAACGCCCTCAAAGCCGGCGCCTTCGACTTCCTGACCAAACCGGTGGACCTCACTCGCCTGCGGGAACTGGTCAGCAGTGCGCTTCGGTTGCCTGCGCCGGGCGGCACCGGCATTGCCATCGATCGCCGGCTGCTGGGTGATTCACCGCCCATGCGCGCCTTGCGCAAACACATCGACAAACTGGCCCGCAGCCAGGCGCCGGTGTACATCAGCGGCGAATCCGGCAGCGGCAAGGAATTGGTCGCGCGACTGATCCATGAGCAAGGGCCACGCGCCAACCAACCTTTTATTCCGGTCAATTGCGGGGCGATTCCGTCGGAATTGATGGAGAGCGAATTTTTCGGGCATCGCAAAGGCAGTTTCAGCGGTGCCATCGAAGACAAACCCGGACTGTTCCAGGCGGCCCATGGCGGCACCCTGTTCCTCGACGAAGTGGCTGATTTGCCGCTGGCGATGCAGGTCAAACTGCTACGGGCCATACAGGAAAAAGCCGTTCGCGGTGTCGGCGAGCAACAGGAAACCGTGGTCGATGTGCGTATCCTGTGCGCCACCCACAAAGACCTCGACGCCGAAGTTGCCGCCGAACGCTTTCGCCAGGATTTGTACTACCGGTTGAACGTGATCGAACTACGGGTGCCGCCCTTGCGCGAACGCCGTGACGACATCGAATCCCTCGCCAGCCATGTGCTCAAACGCCTGGCCACCAGCACTGGCCAACCCGTCGCAAAACTCCACCCCCAAGCCCTCGACGCGCTGAAAAGCTATCGCTTCCCCGGCAATGTGCGGGAACTGGAGAACGTCCTCGAACGGGCGCACACGTTGTGCGAAAACAAACAAATTGAAGCCAGCGATCTGCGACTGGCCGAAGTCAACTGCAACCCGGAAGGCGGTGTGCCGGACCTGACGCAGATCGACAACCTGGAAGACTACCTGGAGAACGTCGAACGCAACCTTATCCTCCAGGCCCTGGAAGAAACCCGCTGGAACCGCACGGCGGCGGCTCAGCGGTTAAATCTTTCATTCCGGTCGATGCGCTACAGGCTCAAAAAATTAGGGTTGGATTGAGGGCCTCTTCGCGAGCAAGCCCGCTCCCACATTCGATTGCGTTCTTTCTGGTAGAACTCGTTTAAATGTGGGAGCGGGCTCGCTCGCGAAGGCGATCTGACAGGCGCCGAAAATCCCGCGACTAAATCCGCCCGATCGGTGCATACGGCGCCGGATCAATGATCGGCTCACGCCCCAGCATCACATCCGCAAACAACTGACACGACGCTGGCGCCAGCACCAAGCCATTACGGTAATGCCCGCAATTCAGCCAAAGCCCTTCGAACCCTGGCGCCCGACCGATGTAGGGAATGCCTTCCGGCGAACCCGGTCGCAACCCGGCCCAGTGCCCCACGACCTCGGCATCCGCCAGTGCAGGAATCAACTCCACCGCCGACGCCTTCAGGCTCTCCAGGGCAGATTCGGTTGGCGTCTTGTCGAAGCCTTCATGCTCCAGCGTACTGCCGATCAGAATGTGCCCATCGCGCCGAGGGATCGCATAACGCCCCTTGGCCAGAACCATGCTCGACAGAAAGTCCGCCGCGCATTTGTACAGAATCATCTGACCTTTCACCGGTTCGACCGGCAGCTCCAGATCCAGGCTCTTGAGTAAATCACCGCTCCAGGCACCGGCGGTCAGAACCACCTGATCGCCATGAATCGCTCCCGCCGAGGTCTGTACCCCGACCACCGTAGCGCCTTCACGGATAAACCCGCTGACTTCACACTGCTCATGAATCGTCACATTCGGCAGCGCCAGCAACGCGGCCTTGAGGGACTTCACCAGCCGCGGATTACGCACATTGGCCACATCGGCCATGTAGATCGCCCGGGAAAAACCGTTCCCCAACACAGGCACTGCGTCGTGAGCCGCCGAGATATCCACAGCCCGCAACGGACGATTTTCCCGCTCGGCCCAGGCCAGCGCCTCAGCCTCATCATCCAGATCCAGCCAGTACAACCCGGTGGTATGCACCTCGGGATCGACACCGGTGGCGGCAAACAGTCGCTCACCCAGCTGGGGATAAAAATCCTGGGACCAATGCGCCAACGCGGTGACCGCCGGGCTGTAGCGCCACGGGTAGAGCGGCGAGACGATGCCGCCGCCGGCCCAGGATGACTCCTGACCGACGTTCGAGCGATCCAGCAGCACAACTTTTTCCACTTCGGACGCGAGATTGAACGCAGTCAGCAGGCCAATCACGCCGCCGCCGACAATCACCACTTGCTGTTGCCTGGTCATGTTCTGATCCAACCGTTAGATAGACAGGGGGCACAAAAGGCACCCAAAAAAAGAACTCAGCGCCCCCAACAATCCTTGGTCGCGGCCGTCGCATTGACCATGCTTCTGACGCCAGTGTTGGTGATGGTGAAATCACCGCACTTGTCAGCGGCCATGGCCTTGCCGGGCTTGCGCACCGCCGTCAGCAGGAAGGTTTGATCGGTCAGGGTCGGGGTGATGGTGTAGAAGTCATTACCGGCGCTCAGGCCGGTGGCATTGGTGTAGACATTATTCTTCGAATAGAAGCGTTCAAGGATCTGCGCTTGTTCGGAGAGCAGGCCGGCGACTTCAGTGCGGCGGCCCTTGTTCACATACTCGGTGAGGCTCGGGTAGCCAATGGTGATGACGATCCCGATGATCGCAATCACGATCATGATTTCGATCAGGGTAAAACCTCGGTTGGATCTGCGCATGCCTCAACTCTCACTTACTGTATTTGTCGCCACATGATGCGACGGCTACCGCCGCTGCCGGGCTTTTCCACCAGGGAGCTGATGCCACCGCTGGAGTCGTTCATAATCTTGCGGGACGCATTGTTGACGATCGCGTTCAGCGTCGGAATACCACCGGTGAAAACCACCCCGCTGGAGATCGAATCCTTGATGTCGACCAACCCGTCGCCATTGCTGTCGAGCACCGCGTAATTGAGCATCTTACCGCTGAATGCATCCAGCTCGACCAGTTTGCCGGTGCCGAAACTGGCGCAAGGGTCGGTGGTGTCCACGCTGGCCGTGGTGAACACGATCCGGCCGGCCACCAGACTGGCCTGATTGATTACCCGCTCGCCGGTCAACACGTTGTTGTAAACCAATGGCAGATACCAGCCCTTCTCTGCCGGATAGGTCACGTCGTTCTGGCTGGTGGTGATGAATTGCCCACTGCTACCCGAGAACACGCCAGTCACCGCCTGCGCCTGCAAACTGGACGTTGTGATTTGCCCGGAGCCACCTTCCGCATCCCACACGGCATAGAACGCCTGGAGGTCTTTGTTGGTCTTGTCGGCAGTCTCGTTGAATTTACCGGTGCCGAAAAACACTTCCTTGCCGCCCAATGCGTGATCGGCCAGCAACGGTTGCGCGGTAATCGGCTGGGTCGCGCCACCTGCAGTGGTGAACAACGGCTTGCCGGAAAATGCCACGCCCCAGGTATCGGAGGCAGTGCCACTCAAATCGAACTTCCACAACCGCCCTTTCAGATCGCCCCCATAGGCGGCCTGCACCACATTTTGCGAGTCGACCCTGAGCTTCACCGACGACAGGCCGTTGGTGGTTTCTGTACTGTCGACCACGATTTTCTTGATCAGCGAGCCGTCGCGGATATCCACCACATACAGCGCTGCCACCCCGGAGTTGCTGCCATAACCGTTGGAGATGAATGCCGCCCATCGACCGTCGGCCAAGCGTGCCACTTCGGGATGCGCATAGGCATAACCCAGATCATTGAAAACGTTCGCCGTATTTGCTGTGGCCGGTGCGCTGATCTCCCACAACGCGTTAGTCACGTTACCGGCCGACGCGTCGAACAGTTGCAGTGCATAAAAGGTTTTGCCGCCCGCCCCTGTTCCTCCAATCGCCAGGGTTTTCCAGGCGCTGTCGAGTTGGGCATCGAACACGCCGACCTGACCGTCGACCAGATATTTGTGGCTCACACCATTGATGTAAGTGGGGTCAGCGATGTAGCGCAATGATGGCAGCACACTGGAGGGCATATAGCCGTAGCGTCTGGCACCGTTGGTCGAGCTGATGACGTTTACAAAACCGTCGTTGGCGTTCACCACCAGGCTGGAGTTCATGTTGGCGGCTTTGGTGGCGAGGTAGGTGCTGTAAGTGGTGTCCCCCACCAGATCGGACGCGGTTTTGTTCGTGGGCGCGGCCAGCACGAGAGGCGAATTGATGATATCGCCGAGCAATACACTGCGCGTTCTCAACCCGGTTTTGTTGGTGCCCTTGCTCCACTCCACCAGATCGCTGCCGGTGATGCCAGTGGGCAGGCTCTGGCTGAGGAAGGACTGCTGGGCTGGGGAAAAATTGCTGTAGGCCAGGGTAACAACGGCGTTGGTCAGGGTATTCCAGGACTGGTAGGTCGGCGCGGTAGCACCGGGCACGATGGCGGTATCGGTCGTCCACAGTACCGCGGCCGTGTTCACCGCGCCCGTCGATGTGAAGCCAAAGGACTTAATGGTGCCGCGCCAGTCCTTGGGATCGTAGCTGGTCTGAAAGTAACTCGAACCGCTGGACAGCGTCGTGCCGCTGGCAACACCGCTGCCGCCGGAGCCGGCCTTGGAGGTGATATCGCTCAGGGCTGAAGACAGTGAGCTATTGAGCTCGGCGCCGTCAGTCGCCTGGTAGTACTTGCCCTGCCCGTAGGTCGCGGCGTCCGCCAGCATTTGGTTTGCCGCGGCGAACCCCACGGTGTAGGTATTCATGTTCTGCCCGGGAAAATCCGGGGCGTCCCAGCTTTTACCCGCGGCATCGACTCCCGTGGAGCGCATGTCGATATCGAAGGCGAACTTGGCGATGTCATCCAGGTACAGGGTGTCGCCCTCGTCGTCGCCAAAGCGGTTGGCACCATCGTTACTGCTGATCCCGTCCCAGTTCGGTAAGCGGCTGCCACCCAGCGGGTCGTCAGTCGGAAAGGTTTGGTCGTAGGTGGGCAGACCATCGGTGATCACCACCCCGTAATTTCTCTGGCAGCGATACTGAATCGGGCTGGTGTAGGTGGTGGGTGTCGAGTTGTTGTACGGCGTCATGCCACGAAAATAGCGGGTGATCTCGTAATAGGCTTCAGCCAGCGGCGTATTGGCCTGCGCGCTCAGTTCGTCGATTCCGGCGATCAATTCGTTGTAGTTGGTATCGGCCTGAGCCTGCGTCACGGTGCCGCCGACTGCCGACAAATCACTGATCGAGCGGGCGATGTAACCGCCGTCATTCTTATGGTTTCCGACCGCCAGGTTGAACGTCGCCAGACCGATACGCAGCGAGCGATTGCCGGCCACCAACGCTTTGGAGACGTTGCGCGCCACATTCATCCGGTAATCATTGGGAATCGAGCCATCGGTGAAATCCCGGTCGGAATTGTTGGCAAGGCTTACCAGATACGACAAGTATTTCGCCGAATAGCGAGTGTCCTCACCCCCTACCGGATCGGGAAGCTTCAGGCAAAGCGAATCCAGACCGAAAAAGCTGTTGTTATAAAAACCGTACCAATCCTTCGAACATGTTCCTCGAGTCAAACTCGACAAGGAGATATTGCTGTCGGTCATATCAAGTTCCCGCCCTTTCAAGCACGAACCATTCGAGAGGCAAATAGTCACCTGAGTGCGCGTGATCGTCGGATCGAAACCTGCCGCCCAGATAATGCTGTTCATACTCCCCGAGTCATCGAGTAACAGCATCACATTGGGGGCCACGGCAGCGGCGTTCAATAGCGGCGAATCCGAGGGCGTGAAGGCGTAAGTCGGCGCTGCCAGATAAAGGCTCAACGCCGCGCCGCAGAACCACTGCAACAACCAACGGCGCCAGCCTGCGCGGGCCTCAGTATTTCGCATAGATACTCTCCACCACACTGCGCGAGTTGCCCGCGATGCCGACGGCGGTCACCCGGTACAGCGTTGTCGAGGTGTTGCTCGGCACATTCACGGCGGTCAGGGTGGTGCCGATGTTTTGTACCCCGTAAAAACCGCTGCCGGAGGCGATCCAGGTCACCCCCGAGGTGGAATTGAAGCCAGCGCCGGTGATTGTCGACGACTCGGCCGGTGGCGCGCATTGGGTAGTGCCGCTGCAGACCGGCAACGAATAGGTATCCATTTGTACCGCGCTTTCACCTACGCGCAACGCCGATTCGGCGCCCTGGAACGACTGATTGCGCAAGGTCACGCTGGCGGCCATTTTTTCCTGCAGGGTGGCGTTTTGCATGGATGAAAGGCCGATCAGTGTCAGCAACAGAAGAAACACCAGGCTGACCAGCAGCGCCATGCCCCGCTGGGCGGGAGGGGTCACGGGAGAAATACTCATCGGCCCTCTCCTCATGGCAAGCGGTTGCGCAGCGCGGCAACCACGTTGAAGGTTTGATTGCCTACCCGGTTGTTCGGGTCGGTGAGGGTCAATGTCAGGCGAACACTACGGATGCGCGCCGGATCAGTGGGGTTGTTGCTGTAACTGGAGGCGGCCACATCAGTGGCGGAACTGGCGAGGCCGAAGCTTACGTTGAAGGCACTGACGTTGTTCACCAGCACCGCCTGAGCCGGCGTGCCGCTGCCGACACCCATGAGCAGTTGATTGTTGCTGAAGCTGTAGATCAAGCGCCGGATCGGAAACGCCAGCTCTCCCGACCCCGGAACCCGGACGCCGGTGTAGGCCGTTGCATTGTTCCGGCAATCGGAAACCACCGTCCAGGTCGGTACCCCGCCACTGCTGCCGACATCCGCTGTCACCAGGGTCAGTTTGAGGTTGGCGTTGTCCCATCTGATGGGCGTTGTCTGGCTGGCATTGAAGTCACCCGCCGAGCTTGAATCGGTGACCGCCCCCAGACATCCGAACATCCCGACCATGCGAATCTCCTGAATCATCTTGCTCAGCACGAAACGCGCATCTTCCTGCATGGCGGCAGCGGTGTTCTGGCTGACATAAGTATTCTTGGCCGCGATGAAAATCTGCGCCACACCCAGGACCACGACCAGACTCAACGCCAGGGCGATCAGTAACTCGATCAGGCCGAAACCTCTGTTGGTCTGGTTCATGGCGTCGACACCGGATCAAGGGTGGCGCGACTGGTCAGGACGAAACTACGGCGTGAATTGGCAGTATTGGCCGCCCGTGAGTCATCCCAAGTGATGGTGATGGTGTACACCCGCTGATTGAGCGTAACGCTTCCGGTGGCAGTGGCGCCGCCGAAATTGACAATGTTGGTGGTGAAGTCGTAGAGATCCTGATCCCGAGCGACGCTCAGGTTGCCCGAGGTCGGAGGCGTGATGGTGTAGTCGGCACCGGAGTTGGCGCGAATGCGGTCCATCATGTCGTAGGCGATAAAACTCGCCTGGCTGGTCATCCGCGCGCTGTCCGTGTACTTCAGCGCATTAAGCTGAATCGCTGCCGCCCCCAACAGCCCCACACTCAGAATCAACAACGCAACCAAGACTTCGATCAGCGTCATGCCCTCCTGTGCACGCTTGCTCCATCCCCTCATCCGCAGCTTCCACCCAATAGAATTCGTCCGTTCAAACACACATTCAGTGTCCTGCTTTCTGCCCCCCGTACGTAGCTGATCACCACCGCCGTGGACGGTGCCGACAACCCGCCAAGGTTGTTGAAATCGATGGCGGTCACTCCTGAGGTTAGCGTCAGAGTCGCGCCACTGCTCATCGCTGGAACAACCCGCAATACATTGGCCGGATTGCCAGTACCGTCAAAGACCGTTAATTCTCCGCTCCAGACGCTGCCGCCGGCCGTCGGGCGCAGCCGGGTGGTGACACCACGGTCGATAGCCTCCAGTCGGGCGAAATTGAGTCCGCGTTGCAGATCGCCGATTTCGGTGTCGGCCTTGGTGATTTGCACCGATCGGGTAAACGCCGGTACGACCAGCGTGATCAGGACCAGAAACACCGCGAGCGCGACCAGCAACTCGATCAGCGTGAAACCTTTTGTACGATGATCCATCGGTGCCCTCCGTTGCCGTCGGCTATACCTGCTTCTACACGCTAGAACATTCGACCGGCAGATGTTCGGTTGTTTTGCCATTACTCGCGCAGGGATCGCGCGGGCCGCAGCACTCCAGGGAGGGAGATGACATGCATCAGCGAGGTTTCAGCCTGATCGAACTGCTCATGGGACTGACAATTGTCGGGATTGTTCTGCTGTTGGTCAGTCCGGCGTTTGCTGCACTGACTGAATCGAACCATCGCGAGCAGATGGCAGAGTCGCTTATCAGCGGTATACGCAACGCCAGAACCGTTGCCATCACACGCAACCAGAGCGTCGTGATTCACGGCATCAATGGCGACTGGAGTCAGGGCTGGCGGATCATTCTGGATATCAGTGGCAAAGGGGCGGAGGACAACAGCAATCCGCTGCTGATTGAGCGCGCGAGTGGCACTGAGGTGCCGATTGTCGGCAATTGGCCGGTCAGGCGCTACATACGCTTCAACAGTATCGGCGAGCCACAGATGCCCGGACGGGCCTTTCAAGCGGGGACACTGCACATTTGCGCCGCCCGCGAACCGGTCTCTCAGCTCCAGGTGGTGCTGGCCGCGACCGGTCGCGTCAGCCTGCGCAGCCATAAGGCTGAGCAGGCGCTGTGCCCGGGGGGCAAGAGCGTTAAAGCAGGGAGCGGACGCGCAACTCTTTAGGCATGGAGAAGGTAATGTTCTCCTCGCGACCGGCCAATTCATCGGCGCCAGTAGCGCCCCACGCCTGCAACTGCTGGATCACGCCACGCACCAGCACTTCCGGTGCGGAGGCGCCAGCGGTGATGCCGATTCGCTCGACACCGTCGAACCAGCTCTTTTGCAGGTCTTCGGCACCGTCGATCAGGTAGGCCGGGGTGGCCATGCGCTCGGCCAGTTCACGCAGGCGATTGGAGTTGGAGCTGTTCGGGCTGCCGACCACCAGGACCACGTCGCATTCGTCGGCGAGTTGCTTGACCGCGTCCTGACGGTTTTGCGTGGCGTAGCAAATATCATCCTTGCGTGGACCACCGATCGCCGGGAAGCGTGTACGCAGAGCGTCAATGACGCGGCTGGTATCGTCCATGGACAGGGTGGTCTGGGTCACGAACGCCAGTCTTTCAGGGTTGTTCACCTGCAATTCGGCGACGTCTTTCTCGTCTTCGACCAGATAGATCGCGCCACCATTGCTGCCATCGTACTGGCCCATGGTGCCTTCGACTTCCGGATGACCGGCGTGGCCGATGAGGATGCATTCACGGCCGTCGCGGCTGTAGCGGGCCACTTCGATGTGTACCTTGGTCACCAGCGGGCAAGTGGCGTCGAACACCTTCAGGCCACGACCGGCGGCTTCGGTGCGCACGGCCTGGGAAACACCGTGGGCACTGAAGATCACGATAACGTCGTCCGGCACCTGATCCAGTTCTTCGACGAAGATCGCCCCACGAGCACGCAGGTCTTCGACGACGAATTTATTGTGGACCACTTCGTGGCGCACGTAGATCGGCGGCCCGAAGACTTCCAGGGCGCGGTTGACGATTTCGATTGCCCGGTCCACACCGGCGCAGAAGCCACGGGGGTTGGCGAGTTTGATTTGCATGCTGTGCCTCGTGTCTTGCGCGCAAGAAATAGCGAAAACTGTAAAAAACTTTTTACTGTGGGAGCGAGCCTTTGTGGTGAGGGGATTTATCCCCGTTGGGGTGCGAAGCGCCCCTGAATCCAATCACCGCGGTCTTGAATAAGAACACGCGGCCTGGTTTACGATTGCTTCGCAATCGAACGGGGATAAATCCCCTCGCCACACAAGCCCGCTCCCACATTTTTGACCGGGTTCGGTCAGTTACAGCGATTTGACGTTGATGATCTCGACGTCAAAGGTCAATGTCTTGCCGGCCAGCGGGTGGTTGAAGTCGATGGTCACTTGCTCGTCATCGAATGTCTTCACCACACCAGGCAGCTCAGTATTGGCCGCATCGTTAAAGATCACCAGCAAGCCAGGCGACAGTTCCATGTCCTTGAACTGCGAGCGCGGGATGATCTGTACGTTCTGCGGGTTGGGTTGGCCAAAAGCGTTTTCCGGCTGAATTGTCAGCGTACGCTTGTCGCCAGCCTTGAAGCCGAACAGCGCTGCTTCGAACCCTGGCAACAGGTTGCCGTCACCGACCTTGAAGGTCGCCGGGGCTTTGTCGAAGGTGCTGTCGACCGTGTCGCCGTTCTCCAGGCGCAGTGCAAAGTGCAAGGTGACTTCCGTGTTCTGGCGGATGCGTTGCTCAGCCAATACCTGTTCAGTCATGAACGGCTTCTCCGGTTTTCTTACTTTTGAACATGTCTAGCGCAAGCATTACGGCACCGACAGAGATTGCACTGTCGGCAAAGTTGAACGCCGGGAAATACCAGCGGTTCTGCCAATGCACCAGAATGAAGTCGATCACATGGCCCAGGGCGATGCGGTCATACAGATTACCCAGCGCGCCACCCAGCACCAGCGCCAAAGCGACGGCCAGCCAGGTTTCGTTGCGCCCCAGACGTTTGAGCCACACGACCAGCACCGCACTGACCACGACCGCGATCAGGGCAAACAACCAGCGCTGCCAGCCAGAGCTGTCGGCCAGGAAGCTGAATGCCGCACCCGTGTTATAGGCCAGGGTCCAGCTGAACAAATCGGGGATCACCACGATTTGCTGGAACATCTCGAGCTTGCCTTCGAAGTAGAACTTGCTGGCCTGGTCGATGACCAGGACCAGCAAACTCAACCAGAGCCAGCTCAGCCGTCCGAAACGGCCAGCCGCATTAGGCATAGTGACGAACCTCGCCGGCGCCGCTGATGTTGTCGACGCAACGACCGCAGATTTCCGGATGCTCCGGGTTTACGCCGACGTCTTCACGGCAGTGCCAGCAACGGGCGCACTTGGCGTGACTCGACTTGACCACTTGCAGTTTCAAACCACTGACTTCGGTGACCACGGCATCGGCCGGCGCCTGAACGAACGGTGCAACGGTCGCGGTCGAGGTGATCAATACGAAGCGCAGTTCGTTGCTCAGCTTGGCCAGGTCGGCGCTCAGCGCCTCTTCGGCGAACAGCGTCACTTCGGCTTGCAGGTTGCCACCGACGGCCTTGGCCGCGCGCTGGATTTCCATTTCCTTGTTGACCGCGACCTTCACCGCCATGATCCGCTCCCAGTAGGCGCGGTCCAGCTCGACGTTTTCCGGCAGCTCGGTCAGGCCTTCGTACCAGGTATTTAGCATTACCGATTCGTTACGCTCGCCCGGCAGGTATTCCCACAGTTCGTCAGCGGTGAACGCCAGGATCGGCGCGATCCAGCGCACCAGCGCTTCGGAGATGTGGTACAGCGCGGTTTGCGCCGAACGGCGGGCCTTGCTGTTGGCGCCAGTGGTGTACTGACGGTCCTTGATGATGTCGAGGTAGAAACCGCCCAACTCCTGCACGCAGAAGTTGTGGATCTTGGAGTAGACGTTCCAGAAGCGGTATTCACCGTAGTGCTCTTGCAACTCGCGTTGCAGCAGCAGGGTGCGGTCCACGGCCCAACGGTCCAGCGCCAGCATTTCTTCGGCCGGCAGGATGTCGGTGGCCGGGTTGAAACCGGTCAGGTTGGAGAGCAGGAAGCGCGCGGTGTTACGGATCCGCCGGTAAGCGTCCGCACTGCGCTGCAGGATCTGCTCGGAAACCGCCATTTCACCCGAGTAATCGGTGGAAGCAACCCACAGACGCATGATGTCGGCGCCCAGGGTGTCGTTGACCTTTTGCGGCGCGATCACGTTGCCCAGGGACTTGGACATCTTGCGGCCGGACTCGTCGACGGTGAAGCCGTGAGTCAGCAGCTCGCGGTATGGCGCGTGGTTGTCGATGGCGCAACCGGTCAGCAACGACGAGTGGAACCAGCCACGGTGTTGGTCCGAACCTTCCAGGTACAGGTCGGCACGTGGACCGGTTTCGTGGCCCATCGGGTGCGAACCGCGCAGAACGTGCCAGTGCGTGGTGCCCGAATCGAACCAGACGTCCAGGGTGTCGCTGATCTTGTCGTACTGCGGCGCTTCGTCACCAAGCAACTCGGCGGCGTCCATCTTGAACCAGGCTTCGATGCCTTCGACTTCGACGCGCTTGGCGACTTCTTCCATCAATTCGGCAGTACGTGGGTGCAGCTCGCCGCTTTCCTTGTTCAGGAAGAACGGAATCGGCACGCCCCAGTTGCGCTGACGGGAGATGCACCAGTCCGGACGGTTGGCGATCATCGAGTGCAGACGCGCCTGGCCCCAGGCCGGGACGAACTTGGTCTCTTCGATGGCTTTGATCGCCCGCTTGCGCAGGGTGTCGCCGGTCACAGGTTCTTTGTCCATGCCGATGAACCACTGCGCGGTGGCGCGGTAGATCAGCGGGGTCTTGTGACGCCAGCAGTGCATGTAGCTGTGTTCGATGACGCTGGTGTGCAGTAGCGCACCGACTTCGGTCAACTTGTCGACGATGGCCGGGTTGGCCTTCCAGATGAACTGGCCGCCGAAGAATTCCAGCGACGGTACGTAAACGCCGTTGCTTTGAACCGGATTGATGATGTCATCGTTGACCATGCCGTACTTCTTGCAGGTCACGAAGTCGTCTACGCCGTAGGCCGGCGAAGAGTGAACCACGCCGGTGCCAGCGCCCAGTTCGACGTAGTCGGCCAGGTAAACCGGCGACAGACGATCGTAGAACGGGTGACGGAAGTTGATCAGCTCCAGCGCTTTACCGGTGGTGGTCGCGATGACCGAGCCTTCCAGGCTGTAGCGGGCCAGGCATGACTCGACCAGCTCTTCAGCCAGCACCAGCAGTTTGTCGCCGACGTCGACCAGGGCGTAGTTGAATTCCGGGTGAACGTTCAACGCCTGGTTGGCCGGAATGGTCCACGGGGTAGTGGTCCAGATCACGATAGAAGCAGGTTTACCCAGCGACGGCAGACCGAAAGCGGCAGCCAGTTTGGCTTCGTCGGCAATCGGGAACGCCACGTCGATGGTCGATGACTTTTTGTTCTCGTACTCGACTTCCGCTTCAGCCAGGGCCGAACCGCAATCGAAGCACCAGTTCACAGGCTTCAGGCCCTTGAACACGAAACCGCCCTTGACGATTTCAGCCAAGGCACGGATTTCACCGGCCTCGTTTTTGAAGTCCATGGTCTTGTACGGGTTGGCAAAATCGCCCAACACGCCCAGACGGATGAATTCGGACTTCTGGCCTTCGATCTGCTCGGTGGCGTAGGCACGGCACAGTTCGCGGGTCTTGTCCGCGCCCAGGTTTTTACCGTGGGTCACTTCGACTTTGTGCTCGATCGGCAGACCGTGGCAGTCCCAGCCCGGAACATAAGGCGCGTCGAAACCCGACAGGGTTTTCGAGCGGATGATCATGTCCTTGAGAATCTTGTTCAGCGCATGACCGATGTGAATCGTGCCGTTGGCGTACGGAGGACCGTCGTGAAGTACGAACTTCGGACGATCCTTGCCAATCTCGCGCAACTTACCGTACAGGCCAATGCTGTCCCAGCGCTGCAGAATCTGCGGTTCGCGCTGAGGCAGGCCGGCCTTCATTGGGAAGGCGGTGTCCGGAAGGTTTAGCGTGGCTTTATAGTCGGTCATTTAAGGCTCTTCATTAGCGATTGGCGCTAGGTGCGACAGGGCACGGGCGGCGGCAACATCCGCATTGATCGCCGTCTTAAGCGCCTCCAGAGAGGCGAAACGCTGCTCTTCACGCAGCTTGTGGTGGAAAACCACCGTCAAACGCCGGTCATACAGATCGCCGGCAAAATCTAAAAGATGCACTTCGAGGTGGGCTTTGCCATCACCTTGAACGGTTGGCCGCACGCCAATGTTGGCGACGCCTGGCCAGGTCTTGCCGTCGATGTCGACGTTGACCAGGTAAACCCCGGTCAGCGGCACGCGACGACGCTTGAGTTGTATGTTGGCCGTCGGCGTACCCAACTGGCGCGCCAGCTTCTGGCCATGCAGGACCCGTCCGGCAATCCGGAACGGACGACCGAGCAGTCGCTCGGCCAAGGCAAAATCGGCAGCCGCCAGAGCATTGCGGACCTGGGTGCTGCTGACGCGAATACCGTCCAGCTCGACCGTCTGCGCCGCTTCGACGGTAAAGTCCTGAAGGACGCCAGCCTGTTGCAGGAAATCGAAATCCCCTACCCGGTCACAGCCAAAACGGAAATCGTCGCCGACCTCAAGATGTTGCACACCGAGGCCGTCCACCAGAATGGTATCGACGAATTCGGCGGCGCTGAGCTTGCTCAGGCGCTGGTTGAAGGCCAGGCACAGGACCCGGTCGACACCTTCTTCGGCCAGCAGCTGCAGTTTGTCCCGCAGCCGGGCCAGACGGGCCGGAGCCGTGTCCGGCGCGAAGAACTCTCGCGGCTGCGGCTCAAAAATCACCACGCAGCTGGGCACGCCCAACTCGAGCGCACGCTCACGGAGCCTCGCCAGGATAGCCTGGTGGCCACGGTGAACACCGTCAAAGTTGCCAATAGTGGCGACACAGCCCCGATGCTGGGGGCGCAGGTTGTGGAGGCCTCGAACCAGCTGCATAACGCGCTTCTTGCTCATAAAGTGGTCGATTATAACCACACCCGGCGGCCGACGACAGGCAACACCGTAACCCAAAGTGATCGAGCCGACAAAACTGTCGATTCGTCCGTGTTTATCGAGGTCGTGACCTCAGCTCAGCGCCTTGCGATTGAAGTCTCGCAAACGGAAGCCCATCAACAGCAACATGCCGAAATAAGCCACCACACCGACAATGACCAATGCGCCCAGACGCAGGAACCTCTCCAGCATATGCCCCTGATCCCAGGCTGGCATGAAATGCATTCCAAGCAGCAATACAGCAGACATCACCAACACGGCTATCACCAGCTTGAAGCCGAACTTCGCCCAACCCGGTTGCGGCTCATACATCTGCTGCTTGCGCAGCTGATAGAACAGCAGGCCGGCGTTAATGCACGCGCCAATGCTGATGGCCAGCGCCAGACCGGCGTGGGCCAGCGGGCCGATCAACACCAGGTTGAACAACTGGGTAACGATCAGGGTAAAAATCGCGATTTTTACCGGTGTGCGGATGTTTTGTTGCGCATAAAAGCCCGGCGCCAGCACTTTTATCACAATAATCCCGAGCAAACCGACCGAATAAGCGATCAGCGCCCGTTGGGTCATGGTGGCGTCAAACGCGCTGAACTGGCCGTACTGGAACAAAGAAACCGTCAACGGCTCGGCGAGAATCCCCAGTGCCAGGGAGCAAGGCAACACCAACATGAAGCACAGGCGCAGACCCCAATCGAGGATCCGTGAATATTCCTCGCGATCCTTGCTGGCGTAAGTCTTGGCCAGGGTGGGCAGGAGAATCGTGCCCAGCGCCACGCCCAGAACACCGGACGGTAACTCCATCAAACGGTCGGCGTAGTACATCCAGGACACGGAACCGGCGACCAGGAACGAAGCGAAAATGGTGTTGATGATCAGCGAAATCTGGCTCACGGACACGCCGAGAATCGCCGGCAGCATTTGTTTCATGACCCGCCAGACGCCGCTGTCACGCAGGTTCAGGCGTGGCAACACCAGCAGGCCGAGCTTTTTCAGGTGCGGCAGCTGATAGAGCAATTGCGCCAGACCACCCGCCAATACCGCCCAGCCCAGCGCCATGACCGGCGGATCGAAGTACGGCGTCAGGAACACCGAAAAGATGATCATGCTGACGTTGAGCAGCGTCGGCACAAAGGCCGGCACCGAGAAGCGGTTATAGGTATTGAGGATCGCCCCGGCCAATGAAGACAGGGAGATCAGCAATATATAAGGGAAGGTCACCCGCAACAGGCTGGCGGTCAGCTCGAATTTTTCCGGCGTATCGGTGAAACCCGGCGCGGTCGCCCAAATGACCCACGGCGCAGCGATCATGCCCAAGGCGGTGACCAACGCCAGCACCAGCGTCAGCAGGCCCGAGACGTAGGCAATGAAGGTTCGCGTCGCCTCCTCGCCCTTCTGGCTTTTATATTCAGCAAGAATCGGCACGAATGCCTGGGAAAAAGCCCCCTCGGCGAAGATCCGTCGCAGCAGATTGGGCAATTTGAAGGCGATAAAGAAGGCGTCGGTCGCCATCCCGGCGCCAAATGTGCGTGCAATGAGAGTGTCACGAACGAACCCCAGAATCCGGGAAAGCATCGTGATAGAGCTGACGGCGGCTAACGATTTGAGCAGATTCATTGAAAGAGTTTGTGCCTGTCGATAAACAGCAGGCGAACAAAGCGCCTACTTATGCGATACTCCGCGCCGCAGCAGCACAGAGCCAAAGCTCGCGAGTTTACAGGTCAAGCGCCGGAAATAAATATCCCGCCTCTTTATACCTACCACTTAGCGGAACGTCTCAACCGCCCTTGACAAGACATCAACTCATCGGCATGATTCGCGGCCTATTTTGTTTGCTATTTCCTAAAAAGTCTTTCGAGGAGCTCGACGGTGGCCAACACACCTTCCGCCAAAAAACGTGCAAAACAGGCTGAGAAGCGTCGCAGCCACAACGCCAGCCTGCGTTCCATGGTTCGTACCTACATCAAGAATGTAGTTAAAGCCATCGACGCAAAAGACGCTGAAAAAGCTCAAGCTGCTTACGTTCTGGCCGTGCCAGTTATCGACCGTATGGCCGATAAAGGCATCATCCACAAGAACAAGGCTGCTCGTCATAAGAGCCGTCTGAACGGTCACGTCAAGGCTCTGAACCTTGCTGTTGCCGCATAAGCGATAAGCTTGTTAAAAAACCGACCCTTGGGTCGGTTTTTTATTGCCTGCGATTTAATAAATCTGCACAAAAAAATGTGGGAGCGGGCTTGCTCGCGAAGGCGGTGTAACAGTCAACGATGATGTTGAATGTTATGGCCTCTTCGCGAGCAAGTCGAAACGTCGCACCGCCGCTCCCACATTTCGATTTGTGTCAGATTACTGGGCGCTCGCCCACGGCAGGATCGGGATGGCGGTGACCGCATTCTGCGGACTGCCTTCGATCACACGATCGCTATAGACCAGGTACACCAGCGTATTGCGCTTCTTGTCGAGGAATCGCACCACCTGCATGGTCTTGAACACCAGCGACGTGCGCTCCTTGAACACCTCGTCACCATCCTTCAACTCGCCCTTGAAGCGGATCGGCCCGACCTGACGACAAGCGATAGACGCTTCCGCACGATCTTCAGCCAATCCCAAACCACCCTTCACGCCACCTGTCTTGGCTCGCGACAGGTAGCAAGTCACACCCTCAACCTTTGGATCATCAAACGCTTCGACGACGATGCGGTCGTTCGGACCGACAAACTTGAACACCGTCGACACCTGACCAATCTCCTCGGCCGAGGCCAGCAGCGGCATCGCCAACAGCAGACCCAACAATCCTTTTGCCACGCGCATTCAGGTATTCCCTCAGACCAGGATCAGGTTATCGCGATGAACCAGTTCCGGCTCCGCCATGTAACCCAACAGACCGACAATCGCCTCAGACGACTGACCGATGATTTTTTGTGCTTCCAGCGCGCTGTAGTTGGCCAGGCCTCGGGCGATTTCACGACCATCCGGCGCCACGCAAACCACCATCTCGCCACGACGGAAGCTGCCCTGGACCCGCTTGACACCCACAGGCAGCAAACTTTTGTTGCCTTTTGACAGCGCCATCACCGCACCGGCATCCAGCACGAGCGTGCCGCGGGTTTGCAGATGCCCGGCCAGCCATTGCTTACGCGCCGCCAACAGGCCGCGCTCAGGCGACAGCAAGGTGCCGATGCGCTCGCCTGCCTTGAGACGATCCAGCACACGATCAATACGCCCACCGACGATGATGGTATGCGCACCGGAGCGAGCCGCCAGCCGCGCAGCACGCAATTTGGTCTGCATGCCGCCACGACCCAGCGCCCCACCCGTACCGCCCGCCACCGCATCCAGCGCCGGATCATCAGCGCGTGCTTCGTAAATCAGATTGGCGTCAGGGTTGTTGCGCGGATCGGCGTCGAACATGCCATCGCGATCGGTAAGGATCACCAGCAAGTCAGCTTCGACAAGGTTGGCTACCAGCGCCGCCAGGGTGTCGTTGTCACCGAAACGGATCTCGTCAGTGACCACGGTGTCGTTCTCGTTGATCACCGGAATAACTTTCAGCTCGACCAGCGCGCGCAAGGTGCTGCGGGCATTCAGGTAGCGCTTGCGGTCGGACAAGTCGTCGTGGGTCAGGAGAATCTGCGCGGTATGCCGGCCATGCTCGGCAAAGCTCGACTCCCAAGCCTGCACCAACCCCATCTGGCCGATGGCGGCAGCGGCCTGCAACTCGTGCATCGCACTGGGTCGTACGGTCCAGCCCAAGCGACTCATGCCGGCCGCCACCGCCCCGGAGGACACCAGCACCAGCTCGACGCCAGCCTCATGCAAAGCCACCATCTGCTCGACCCAAACACTCATTGCCGCGCGATCCAGGCCCTTGCCGTCCGCTGTCAGCAAAGCGCTGCCGATCTTCACGACCCAACGCTGCGCACCTGTCACCTTGCTCCGCATCATCTTCAACCTTAGCTTGAGGGCAGCGCGACCTGGCACTGCCCGTAACATTATTCGTGGTTATTCGTGACCAACTATCGATTTCCAGATACTAAAACGCCGCTCCAGTGAGCGGCGTTTAAGTTTATCGCAACGAATCAGTCACGCACGTAAATGATTTCCGGACCGTCTTCGTCATCCACATCTTCTTCGTCCCAATCATCGTCACCGATGTCGTGGACCGACTTCACGCCGCTACGGCGCAGGGCACGCTGGTCATCCAGGGCCTGCAGCTGAGCACGGGCTTCGTCTTCGATGCGCTGATCGAGTTCGGCCAACTCTTCTTTGTACGCCGGGTCGGCAGCCAGACGATCGGCACGATCTTCCAGATAACGCATGATGTCGTGGCACAGACGCTCGGTACCCAGTTTAGAGATCGCAGAGATCACATAGACAGGACCGGTCCACTCCAGGCGATCTACGATTTCCTTGACGCGCTCGTCGTGCTCTTCCTCAAGAATCTGGTCGCACTTGTTCAGCACCAACCAACGATCACGCTCAGCCAGGGACGGGCTGAACTTGGTCAGTTCGCTGACGATCACTTCTGCAGCATCCGGAGCGCTGGTGTCATCCAGCGGCGCCATGTCCACGAGGTGCAGCAACAGACGGGTACGCGACAAGTGCTTGAGGAAGCGAATCCCCAGGCCTGCGCCGTCGGAAGCACCTTCGATCAGGCCCGGAATATCCGCGACCACGAAGCTTTTCCAACGATCGACACTGACCACACCCAGATTCGGCACCAGCGTCGTGAACGGGTAGTCGGCGACTTTCGGCTTGGCGGCCGATACAGCACGGATCAGGGTACTTTTACCGGCGTTCGGCAAGCCCAGCAGGCCGACGTCAGCCAATACCTTCATTTCCAGCTTCAGGTCACGCGCCTCACCCGGTTTACCCGGAGTGGTCTGGCGCGGAGCACGGTTGGTACTGGATTTGAAACGGGTGTTACCCAGACCGTGCCAGCCGCCATGCGCCACCAGCAGACGCTGGCCAGCCTTGGTCAGGTCGCCAATCACTTCCTGAGTGGCGGAGTCGATAACGGTCGTGCCGACCGGAACACGCAGCACCAGCTCTTCACCTTTCTTGCCGGTGCAGTCAGTGCTGCCGCCGTTGGAACCACGCTCGGCATCAAAGTGCCGGGTGTAACGGTAGTCCACCAGGGTGTTGAGGTTTTCGTCGGCGATCATGTAGACCGAGCCGCCATCACCACCATCACCGCCGTTCGGGCCGCCGTTTTCAATGAATTTTTCGCGACGGAAGCTCATGCAACCGTTGCCGCCGTCACCGGCCTTTACTCGAATCGATACTTCATCAACAAACTTCATAACAAAACGCCTCTCGTCATACGGACGAGCCGAAAAACACTAAGACATAAGACTCTTGCAAAAATGAGCGCAGCGACCTCAATCAACGACCGCAAATCCAGCGCTGGAGCCCATCACAAACAGCTTTGCAAGAGACTCACCCCACAAACGAAAAAGCCCCGTCGCGAGACAGGGCTTTTCCAGCAACTACGCAATTATGCCGCGACGACTTCAGTCTTCGGGACAATGCTTACGTAACGACGACCGAAGGCGCCCTTTACTTCGAACTTGATCACGCCGTCGATTTTAGCGAACAGAGTGTGATCTTTACCCATGCCAACACCGTAACCGGCGTGGAATTGGGTGCCGCGCTGACGCACGATGATGTTGCCCGGAATGATAACCTGGCCGCCATACATCTTCACGCCAAGGCGTTTGGCTTCTGAGTCGCGACCGTTACGGGTACTACCACCAGCTTTTTTGTGTGCCATGAGTCAATTCTCCTAGTGAGGAATTAGGCTGAAATTAAGCCTGAATACCGGTGATTTTGATCTCGGTGTACCACTGGCGGTGGCCCATACGCTTCATGTGGTGCTTACGACGACGGAACTTGATGATGCGGACTTTATCGTGACGACCTTGGGAGATCACTTCAGCCACAACGGTAGCGCCAGCAACAACTGGAGCGCCGATGTTCACGTCATCGCCATTGGCGACCAACAGAACGCGATCAAAAGTAACGGATTCGCCGGTAGCGATTTCCAGTTTTTCGATCTTCAGGTATTCACCTGGGGCGACCTTGTATTGCTTGCCACCAGTAACAATTACTGCGTACGACATGGTATTTCTCCGATAATCCTGCTCACCCAGCTCTTTATAAGAAGAGGTATTGGCTGGCATGGCTGCATTGGGCTGGAAGGCCTGTTTGCAATTGCGTAAGGCAGGTGCTGCCCAGGAAGTTCAGGGTGCGCGATTGTACGCAAGCTGCCAGGGCGATGCAAGAGGCCGTCCATCGTACCTTGACACCCGCCGACGTGGGTCCTAGCATGCCGCGCAACCCTTCTGGAGCAACTGTCGCTGATGCAACCCCAAGCTTTCTACCGCGCGGTGGCGGACGATTTTAGCGCCGTCGACGGCATCATCAAGAAGCAGCTGACTTCCCGAGTGCCGCTGGTATCGAAAATCGGCGATTACATTACCTCGGCTGGCGGTAAACGCCTGCGTCCTCTATTAGTGTTGCTGTGTGGCAAGGCGCTGGGTCGCGAAGGCGATGACCTGCGCCTGCTGGCCGCGACCATCGAGTTCCTGCACACCGCAACCCTGCTGCATGACGACGTGGTCGACATGTCCGGCATGCGCCGTGGCCGCTCGACCGCCAACGCCATGTGGGGCAACGCCCCCAGCGTGCTGGTGGGCGACTTCCTGTATTCGCGGTCCTTCGAAATGATGGTCGAGCTGGGCTCCATGCCGGTGATGAAAATTCTTTCGCAAGCCACGCGCATCATCGCCGAAGGCGAAGTGTTGCAGCTGTCGAAGGTTCGTGACGCCAGCACCACCGAAGAAACCTACATGGAAGTCATCCGCGGCAAGACTGCGATGCTCTTCGAGGCCTCGACACACAGTGCTGCAGCGCTGTGCGAAGCGACATCGGAACAGTCGGAAGCCCTGCGTACATTTGGCGATCACCTGGGCGTGGCGTTCCAATTGGTCGACGACCTGCTGGACTACAAAGGCGACGCCGAAACCCTGGGCAAGAACGTCGGTGACGACCTGGCTGAAGGCAAACCGACCCTGCCGCTGATCTACACCATGCGCGAAGGCACGCCGGAGCAGGCTGCCCTGGTGCGCAAGGCGATCCAGAAAGGCGGCATCGAAGACCTGGAAAGCATCCGCGAAGCCGTGGAAGCCTCAGGTTCGCTGGATTACACCGCGCAACTGGCCCGTGACTACGTGGCCCGAGCGATCAAATGCCTCGATGCGCTGCCTGCCAGCGAATACCGCGATGCTCTGGTCGAGTTGAGTGAATTTGCGGTCGCCCGCACGCACTGATTCATCCCCTGTGGGAGCGGGCTTGCTCGCGAAGGCGGCGTAACAGTCGACATCAATGTTGAATGTTAGTCAGCCTTCGCG
>NZ_JAHBDP010000111.1:0-29732 GCF_019956495.1 Pseudomonas sp. BF-B-26
ACAGCGTTACTCGCTGCTGTCAACACCTCTTTTACACCGCTTTCGACCGAGAAGATCGAATCGTCAATTAGGCAAAAACAGACTGCCTGATCAACTCCTTCTGGGCTTCGATGACCTGAAGCAACTCACTGTCGAAAACTGCGTAACTCATTGTTTACCAAGGAGTTTTCCGTTTCGACTGCGCCGGAAGTGGGGCGAATTATAGACTTCCAGAATCTGCCGTCAACACCTATCTTCACAATTCTGTCATATAGGTAAAAAAGCCCCTTAAACGCAAAGGCCGGCCCCAAGGGGCCGGCCTTCTTCCCTTCTACTTACAAGCTAGGGAATGCGAACTGCGAAGCTTCATGGCTTGCCCGTTGTGGCCAGCGCTGGGTAATAGCCTTGCGACGGGTGTAGAAACGCACGCCATCCGGACCATACGCATGCAAGTCGCCGAACAGCGAGCGCTTCCAGCCGCCAAAGCTGTGATAAGCCACCGGTACCGGCAGCGGTACGTTGACGCCGACCATACCGACTTCGATTTCGTCGCAGAACAACCGCGCCGCTTCCCCATCACGGGTAAAGATGCAGGTGCCGTTGCCATACTCGTGATCGTTGATCAGCTGCATTGCCTCTTCCAAGCTGTTAACCCGGACAACACAAAGCACAGGCCCGAAGATCTCTTCTTTATAGATGCGCATTTCTGGCGTGACGTTATCAAACAGGCAGCCACCCAGGAAGAAACCTTCCTCATGACCCGCCACGCTCAGACCACGACCATCGACCACCAAAGAAGCACCCGCCGAAACACCGTCTGCTATATAGCCACTGACTTTGTCCCGAGCCTGACCGGAAACCAGCGGCCCCATGTCCAGACCGCATGAAGTACCGGCACCGATTTTCAGCGCCTTGATTTGCGGTACCAACTTGGCCACCAGCGCATCCGCCACCTGGTCACCGACGCACACAGCCACCGAGATTGCCATGCAACGTTCACCGCAAGAACCATACGCCGCGCCCATCAATGCGCTGACCGCGTTATCCAGATCCGCATCCGGCATCAACACCGCATGGTTCTTCGCGCCACCCAGTGCCTGAACGCGTTTGCCGCGCTTGGTGCCTTCGGCGTAAATGTATTCGGCAATCGGCGTAGAACCAACGAAGCTCAATGCTTTGACTTCCGGCGCTTCGATCAGCGCGTCCACCGCAGCCTTGTCGCCGTGCACCACACTCAGCACACCTTTAGGCAGACCGGCCTCGATCAACAGTTGAGCAATCAACAGCGTCGAACTTGGATCACGCTCGGAAGGCTTGAGAATGAAGCAGTTACCGCAGACGATCGCCAGCGGGTACATCCACAGCGGCACCATGGCAGGGAAGTTGAACGGCGTAATACCGGCCACCACGCCCAACGGCTGGAAGTCCGACCAGGCATCAATGTTCGGGCCAACGTTACGGCTGTACTCGCCCTTGAGGATTTCCGGTGCTGCGCAAGCGAACTCGACGTTCTCGATTCCGCGTTTCAGTTCACCGGCAGCGTCTTCCAGGGTTTTGCCGTGCTCTTCGCTGATCAGCTGAGCGATACGCGCTTCGTTCTGCTCCAGCAATTGCTTGAAGCGGAACATCACCTGCGCTCGCTTGGCCGGCGGAGTGTTACGCCAGGCCGGGAACGCTGCCTTGGCCGAGTCGATGGCTTTTTGAATGGTTTCGCGGCTGGCCAATGGCAGCTTGTGAATCGCCTGGCCGGTGGACGGGTTGAACACGTCGGCCGTACGACCGTCTTCGGTCACCAGTTCGCCATTGATCAAATGCGGAATAAGGCTCATGCGGGGCTCCAGAAAAGTTGTCCACAGGCACCCGTCACCGGGCGCCTCTATATAGAAGGGAAAAATCAGTCGATCTTGTTCAGCACTTCGCCGACCGCGTCGAACAGACGATCAAGGTCTTGCGGCTTGCTGTTGAAGGTTGGGCCGAACTGCAGGGTGTCGCCGCCGAAGCGCACGTAGAACCCGGCTTTCCACAGCGCCATGCCGGCTTCGAACGGACGCACAATGGCGTCGCCGTCACGCGGTGCGATCTGGATCGCACCGGCCAGGCCGTAGTTACGAATATCGATGATGTTTTTCGAGCCCTTCAGACCGTGCAGCGCATTTTCGAAATGCGGCGCGACTTCGGCCACGCTCTGCACCAGGTTTTCCTTTTGCAGCAGATCGAGTGCTGCCAGGCCAGCGGCGCAAGCCACCGGGTGCGCGGAATAGGTGTAGCCGTGCGGGAATTCCACCGCGTACTCCGGCGTCGCCTGGTTCATGAAGGTCTGGTAGATCTCGGAGCTGGCAATCACCGCGCCCATCGGGATCGCGCCGTTGGTGACTTGCTTGGCGATGCACATCAGGTCCGGGGTTACGCCAAAGGTATCGGCACCGAACATTTTGCCGGTACGGCCGAAACCAGTGATCACTTCGTCGAACACCAGCAGGATGTTGTGCTGATCGCAGATCTCACGCAGACGCTTGAGGTAACCCTGTGGCGGAACCAGTACGCCAGCGGAACCGGCCAATGGCTCGACGAACACGGCGGCGATGTTGGAGGCGTCATGCAGCTCGATCAACTTCAACAGTTCATCGGCCAGGGCGATACCGCCCTGCTCCGGCATGCCACGGGAATAGGCATTGCTCGCCAGCAAGGTGTGCGGCAGGTGATCGACGTCCATCATCGCCTGACCGAACATTTTGCGGTTGCCGTTCACGCCACCGAGGCTGGTGCCGGCGATGTTTACGCCGTGATAACCACGGGCACGGCCGATCATTTTGGTCTTGGTCGCCTGGCCTTTCAGACGCCAGTAAGCACGAACCATCTTCACTGCCGTGTCAGCACACTCGGAACCCGAGTCAGTGAAGAACACGTGATTCAGATTGCCCGGGGTCAGGTCGGTGATTTTCTCAGCCAGCTGGAACGACAACGGATGGCCGTACTGGAAGCCTGGCGAGTAATCGAGGGTGCCCAATTGCTTGGCGACCGCTTCCTGAATTTCCTTACGGGTATGCCCGGCGCCGCAAGTCCACAAACCGGAGAGCGAGTCGTAAACCTTGCGGCCCTTGTCATCGATCAACCAACTGCCTTCAGCCGCCACGATCAGTCGCGGATCGCGCTGGAAATTACGGTTGGCGGTGTAGGGCATCCAGTGAGCATCGAGCTTGAGCTGGCTGGCCAGGGAAGTCGGGTTGTTTTCAGGCAAGTTCATGGGCAAAACCTCGCAGGGCAATAAGCGGCATAGAGATCAAAAGCGTTCTTGCAGCTAAATTGCCACGGGGATAAAGTCGGTGAAATCCAACTCTTCTAACGTTCAGTCAGCCCACCACTAAACTTTGAGTATTTTGAGCATGAGCAGCCGTCGCCCCGATCCGCTGGCGCAAGTCAGTGACTTTGATATCCGCTTATTGAGGATCTTCCGCAGCGTCGTGGAGTGCGGCGGCTTCTCGGCAGCGGAATCGGTGCTGGGGATCGGCCGCTCGGCCATCAGCCAGCAAATGAGCGATCTGGAACAGCGCCTCGGTTTGCGCTTGTGCCAACGCGGTCGCGCCGGGTTTTCCCTGACCGAAGAAGGTCGCGAGGTGTATCACTCGGCGTTGCAGCTATTAAGTGCGCTGGAAAGTTTTCGCACCGAGGTCAACGGTCTGCACCAACATCTGCGCGGCGAATTGACCATCGGCCTGACCGACAACCTGGTCACCCTGCCCCACATGCGTATCACCCATGCCTTGGCGCAATTGAAGGAGCGCGGCCCCGACGTGCAGATTCAGATCCGCATGATCGCGCCCAATGAAGTCGAACAAGGCGTGCTCGACGGTCGATTGCATGTCGGCGTGGTGCCGCAGGCCAGCGCGCTGTCGGGGCTCGAATATCAGCCGCTCTATAGCGAACGCTCGCTACTGTATTGCGCGGTCGGTCATCCGTTGTTTTATGTCGACGATAAACAACTGGATGACGAGCGCCTCAATAGCCAGGATGCCATCGCGCCGACCTTCCGTTTGCCCGCGGAAATCCAGGCCCATTACCAGGCGCTTAATTGCACCGCCAGTGCCTCGGACCGTGAAGGCATGGCGTTCCTGATCCTGACCGGACGCTTCATCGGCTACCTGCCGGACCACTACGCCAGTCTCTGGGTGCAGCAAGGCCGGTTGCGTGCGCTGAAACCAAAGGTGCGGTTTTATGACCTGAGCCTCGCATCGGTCACGCGCAAGGGCCGTCGTCCGCATTTGGTGCTGGAAAGCTTCCTCGAAAGCCTGGCCGCCACACGCTAACCACCACAATCTCTGTAGGAGCAAAGCTTGCTCCTACAGAGATGGGGGTAGGTTTTATCGCATCAGGACTTGTCTGATGCCGGTGGGTGCGCTATCAACGCACTGGTTGCACCCACTCACTTGTTCGGAAGTGCCTATGACCTTTGAAGTCCCCGCTCACGGCGGCAAACCTGCCAGCCGCATTCGTCAGAAGAACGAAGAGACCATCATCAAAGCCGCCGAAGACGAGTTCGCCCGTCACGGGTTCAAAGGCACCAGCATGAACACCATCGCCCTGAATGCCGGATTGCCCAAGGCGAACCTGCATTACTACTTCACCAACAAACTCGGTTTGTACGTGGCGGTGTTGAGCAACATCCTCCAGCTGTGGGACAGCACCTTCAACACACTTACTGCCGAAGATGACCCGGCCGAAGCGCTGACGCGTTACATCCGCGCCAAGATGGAATTCTCCCGTCGTCAGCCGCAAGCCTCGCGGATCTTCGCGATGGAAGTGATCAGCGGCGGCGAATGCCTGACCGAGTACTTCAACCAGGATTATCGCGCCTGGTTCCAGGGTCGGGCGGGCGTGTTCCAGGCCTGGATCGACGCCGGAAAAATGGACCCGGTCGACCCGGTGAACCTGATCTTCCTGTTGTGGGGCAGCACTCAGCATTACGCCGATTTCGCCACGCAGATCTGCCGTGTCACCGGTCGCACCAAGTTGACCAAGCAAGACATGGAAGACGCCGGCAACAACCTGATCCGCATCATTCTCAAGGGCTGCGGCCTGACGCCAACGATCTAAGACACTTATGCCTTTTACCCTCAGCGGTTTTTGCGAGTACCGCGAAGAGATTCGCAAAAGCCGCTTCATCACTTTCGCCGCACCGATCAGCAGCCCTGCTGAAGCCCAGGCGTTCATCGAACAGCACAGCGATTTGAATGCCTCGCACAATTGCTGGGCCTGGAAGCTTGGCGACCACTACCGCAGCACTGACGATGGCGAACCCGGCGGCACCGCTGGCCGGCCGATTCTGGCGGCAATCGAAGCTCAGGATTGCGATCAGGTCGCGGTGCTGGTGATTCGTTGGTATGGCGGCATTCAACTCGGCACCGGGGGCCTCGCCCGGGCGTATGGCGGCGGCGCCAACAAGTGCCTGCAAGCGGCGGCAAAGGTTGAACTGATCAGTCGGGTGCCGGTGAGTTGTACCTGTGCTTTTGCAGAGTTGCCGCTGGTGAAGCTTCGGGTGGCGGAACTGGGTGGACTGGTGGTGGAAGAAACGTTCACGGCCAACGGCGTAGACCTGCGATTGGCTATCGGCGAAAGCCAGATCGACACCCTGCAAACGCAGCTGGCAGGCTTGAGCCGCGGACGCATTTTGTTGCAGCACTAATCGCACCAACAACGTTCACCGCCCTTTCGTCGAACCGGTGCATTTGCCCACATCTACTGTGCACCCGGCTGTGGATAACCTGAGCACACCCGGCTGTAACCCTTCTGTCACGCGGCTTTGCGGGCTTTGCTCACTTTTCGTCCAATCCGTCATCAAAAAAGATAAATCCACGTAAAAACAATCAGTTAACGCGGTTTATCACCATTAGAAGAAAGCCACACAGTGCTTATGCCCGAGCTTCGGGCTTGCACACAAATACTGTGGAGCAATCTGTGGATAACCCGTTCATGGCTGTCGCCGCCCCATGTCCGGCATGGCTTGCAGTCGGTTGCTCGTTTTTTAACCAAACCCCTTGAGCAAAACCGGAGCCTGATCAACGGCTTTGCCCTCAAGTGGTGCCTGGTTCGGGATCGACATAGGGCGAGGCGCCGCCCTCAAAGCCTTTATCTGCAACGTATTTGATTTTTCCTGACTCAATGGCCAGGAAATTGCTTTATCCACAGGCATCACTTCAATCGACCCGAGCCTGTCATGCCCAACCCCGTGCCGATCCTCGATCCAACACCTCGCCTGCAACTGCGCAACATCAGCAAGCGCTACCCCGGTTGCCTGGCCAACGATGCCATCGACCTGAGCATTGCACCCGGCGAAATCCACGCCCTGCTCGGCGAAAACGGCGCGGGCAAAAGTACGCTGATGAAGATCATCTACGGCGTCACCCACGCGGACTCGGGCGAGATGATCTGGCAAGGGCAACGCGTGACCCTGCGCAACCCGGCCCAGGCTCGGGGGCTGGGAATCGGCATGGTGTTTCAGCATTTCTCGCTGTTCGAGACTTTGAGCGTGGCGCAGAACATTGCCTTGGCGATGGGCGCGGCGGCGGGTACACCGAAACAGCTTGAGCCCAAGATTCGTGAAGTCTCCCGGCGCTATGGCATGGCGCTGGAGCCGGAGCGACTTGTCCACAGCCTGTCGATCGGAGAACGCCAGCGGGTGGAAATCATTCGTTGCCTGATGCAGGACATCCGCCTGCTGATTCTCGATGAGCCGACCTCGGTGCTGACTCCGCAGGAGGCCGACGATTTGTTCGTCACCTTGCGCCGACTCTCCGCCGAGGGCTGCAGCATTCTGTTTATCAGCCACAAACTCGGTGAAGTTCGCGCGTTGTGCCACAGCGCCACGGTGTTGCGTGGCGGTCGGGTGGCCGGGCATTGCGTGCCGGCCGAGTGTTCGGATCGGCAACTGGCGCAGTTGATGGTCGGTGACGCCGCTGCGCTGATTACGGACTATCCGAAAGTCATTGGCGCTAATGCGTTCCTGAATGTGACGGGATTGTCCTGGCACAACCCCGATCCGTTCGGCTGTTCGCTGAAGGACATCGAGCTTGAAGTACGCAGCGGCGAAATCGTCGGCATCGCCGGGGTCGCCGGCAATGGTCAGGATGAGTTGTTGGCCCTGCTCAGCGGCGAAGAACCGCTCAGCCGCAACGACGGCGCAACGATCAGTTTCGCCGGGCAACCGGTGGCGCACTTGCGGCCGGACGCACGGCGCAAACTGGGCCTGGCCTTCGTCCCCGCTGAACGTCTGGGCCATGGCGCGGTGCCGGACCTGAGCCTGGCGGACAACGCCCTGCTCACCGCCTTTCAACAGGGGCTGGTCAGCAACGGCCTGATCCAGCGCGGCAAGGTCGAAGCGCTGGCCGAAGAAATCATCCGCCGCTTCGGGGTCAAGACACCCGATAGCCAGACACCGGCCCGCAGCCTGTCTGGCGGCAACTTGCAGAAATTCATCCTCGGCCGCGAGATTCTCCAACAACCGAAACTGCTGGTGGCAGCGCACCCGACCTGGGGCGTGGACGTCGGCGCCGCCGCGACCATTCACCGGGCGCTGATTGCCTTGCGCGATGCCGGCGCGGCGATCCTGGTGATCTCCGAAGACCTCGACGAACTGTTCCAGATCAGCGACCGCCTCGGCGCGTTGTGCAGCGGTCGATTGTCGCCGCTCAAGGCCACGGTCGACACGCGCCTGATCGATGTCGGCGGCTGGATGGCCGGCCAGTTCGACGCCCCTCAATCACTCGCACCCGCAACGGTTTAACGGAGTTTCACATGCTGCTTTCTCTCGAACCCCGTGGCCAGCAATCGCGCCTGATGCTGTGGTGCTCGCCGTTGCTGGCGGCTGTCCTGACGTTGGGCTGTGGCTCACTGCTGTTTGTCGCACTGGGGCATGACCCGTTACTGACCTTGCACACGTTGCTCATCGCACCGATCAGCGACCTGTACGGCGTCTCCGAGTTGCTGGTCAAAGCGCTGCCGATTTTGCTCTGCGCGTTGGGGCTGGCGGTGGCGTACCAAGCACGAATCTGGAACATCGGCGCCGAAGGTCAGTTGCTGCTTGGTGCGCTGGCCGGCAGTGCATTGGCGGTGAACATCATCGACCTGCAAAGTCGCTGGGCGCTGGTGCTGATCCTGCTCGTCGGTACCCTGGCCGGTGCCGCGTGGGCCGGGCTGACGGCGTGGTTGCGCACGCGTTTCAATGCCAATGAAATCCTCACCAGCATCATGCTCAATTACATCGCCCTGAACCTGTTGCTGTTCTGTGTGCATGGGCCGCTGAAGGATCCGGCGGGGTTCAACTTTCCGGAGTCGGCGATGTTCGGTGATGCCAGCCGTTTGCCGTTGCTGATGGAGGACGGCCGGGTCCACGTGGGCGTGTATTTCGCCTTGCTCGCGTTGGTCGCGGTGTGGGTGTTGTTGCAGAAAAGTTTTATCGGGTTCCAGATCAAAGTGCTCGGGCTGGACAAGCGCGCAGCGGGGTTCGTCGGCTTTCGCGAGAAGCGGCTGATCTGGCTGGCGCTGTTGATCAGCGGAGGATTGGCGGGGCTGGCCGGTGTGTGCGAAGTCACCGGGCCGATCGGCCAATTGGTGCCGCAAGTCTCGCCCGGTTATGGCTATGCCGCGATCACTGTGGCGTTTCTCGGGCGACTCAATCCCATCGGTATTCTGTTTTCCAGCCTGCTGATGGCGTTGCTGTACATCGGCGGCGAGAGCGCGCAGATGAGCATGAATCTGCCGCAAGCCATCACGCAATTGTTCCAGGGAATGATGCTGTTTTTCCTGCTGGCCAGTGACGTGCTGATTCTCTATCGGCCGCGTTTGAACCTGCGTTGGTCCCGTCGTGCACTAGCCACCGTCGTACACGCAGGAGCGCTGTGATGGATATCGATCTGTTGAGCAATATTTTCTACGCCATGGTCCGTTGCGGTACGCCGCTGCTGTTGGTGGCTCTAAGTGAACTGATCTGCGAGAAGAGCGGCGTTCTGAACCTCGGCCAGGAAGGGATGATGCTGTTTGGGGCGGTGATCGGTTTTATCGTCGCGTTGAGCAGCGGCAACCTGTGGCTCGGCGTGTTGTTGGCGATGCTTGCCGGGATGCTGTTGTCGTCGTTGTTTGCGTTGGTGGCGCTGGTGTTCAACGCCAATCAGGTGGCCACCGGGTTGGCGCTGACGATCTTCGGCGTGGGCCTGTCGACCTTTGTCGGCGCGGCGTGGGTCGGTAAACCGCTGGCCGGTTTTGAGCCGGTGGCGATTCCTTATTTGAGTGAAATCCCGCTGATCGGACGGATGCTGTTTGCGCAGGATCTGCTGGTGTATGTGTCGTTCGCGCTGTTTGCGCTGGTGGCCTGGGTGATGGTGAAAAGTCGCGTCGGGCTGATCATTCAGGCGGTCGGCGAAAACCCGGATGCAGCCAGTGCGATGGGTTTACCGGTGTTGGGCGTGCGCACGCTGGCGGTGCTGTTTGGCGGGGCGATGGCTGGATTGGCCGGGGCTTATTTGTCGCTGGCTTATACCCCGATGTGGGCGGAGAACATGAGCGCCGGGCGTGGCTGGATTGCCTTGGCACTGGTGGTGTTTGCCAGTTGGCGGGTGTGGCGATTGCTGCTGGGGGCGTATCTGTTCGGACTCGCCAGCATCCTGCATTTGGTGGCGCAGGGATTGGGGCTGGCGATTCCGTCGAGTCTGCTGGCGATGCTGCCGTATGTGGCGACCATTGTGGTGTTGGTGCTGCTGTCGCGGGATGCGCTGCGTACGCGGTTGTATGCGCCGGTGTCGTTGGGGAAACCGTGGCAGGCCGGGCATTAGTGGTTGTCTGCACCGGCCTCTTCGCGAGCAAGCCCGCTCCCACACTTGGACCGAGTCGAGCCTGGATTTTGTGATCAACCCACATCTACTGTGGGAGCGGCGGTGCGACGATTCGACTTGCTCGCGAAGGCGCCCTCACGGGCAACACCTGAACAACGCCCCACGCCAATTCAAAGATCAAGAAGATCACCAACAAAGAGCTCGCGCCATGGAGCAAGGCATAGAGCTGCCAAGCCGAAAACAGAAATCTACCGACGGCGTCATACCGCCCATACACCTGCTGCGGATCACGAATCCGCAGCACCGCCCACACGCAGACAATCGATCCCAACAGATTGGCCATCAGCATGTGCATCGGCTCAAACGGCGGCAACTCGCCGGACAAATGGAACGCCTGACTCACACTCGACAAAACGGCATGCAACGCCGCAAAGCTCCACGGCGTGACAAACGCTGCCGTCACGATCAAGTCATACCAGGCGCTACCCTTCACCAACCGGCGATATTGCGTTGAAGTCCACATCCGTTTTGCTCCATAAATTCAGGGAGCAACAAGGCTAAAGCCTGGAGTATGCTCCAGGGTCAAGCCCTCTCGAGAAGTCATGATGCGCATCGGTGAATTAGCCCAGGCCAGCGCCGTCAGCCGCGACACGCTGCGTTTCTACGAGCAGCGCGGATTGATTGCGGCGCAACGCAGCGCCAACGGTTATCGCGACTATCCGGCGGACATGGTGCAACTGGTGCTGTACATCAAGACCGCTCAGCGATTGGGCTTTACCCTCGGCGAAATCGGCAACAGCGTCGCCGCGATATCGCAGTCGCCCGATCCCGACAGCGCCGTCACGCAATTGCTGCAAGACAAACTCAAACTGATCGAAACCCGAATCGACGAACTCGGCGCGCTGCGTCAGGAGTTGCAGCAACGGCTCGGTCAGCGTTGTCCATTGAATCCGTGATCCTCATTTATCAAGGAAGCCACTTATGTCTACGGCAAAAACCGCACTCATCATCGGCGCCTCCCGAGGCCTGGGCCTCGGTCTGGTGAAAACCCTGCTGGCCGACGGTTGGCAGGTCACCGCCACCGTGCGCAACCCGCAGAACGCCGAAGCCTTGCAGGCCTTGGGCAAGGTGCGGATCGAAAAACTCGACATGGACGATCAGCAAGCGGTCATCGCTCTGAGCCAGCAGCTCAAGGGCGAAGTGTTTGATTTGTTGTTCGTGAATGCCGGGGTCAAAGGCCCGGACGTTCAAACGCCGGGCGGCGCGACGCTGGCCGAGGTCGGTCAGCTGTTTTTCACCAATGCGGTGGCGCCGATCAATCTGGCCCAGCGTTTTGTCGGGCAGATTCGTGCGGACAGCGGCGTGCTGGCGTTCATGAGTTCGGTGCTGGGCAGCGTGACCATGCCGGATGCGCCGGAGCTGGCGTTGTACAAGGCGAGCAAAGCGGCGCTGAATTCGATGACCAATAGCTTCGTCACTCAGTTGGGCGAGCAGAAACTCACCGTGCTGTCGCTGCATCCGGGCTGGGTGAAGACCGACATGGGCGGTGAAGGTGCCGACATTGATGTGGACACCAGCACGCGAGGGTTGGTCGATCAGGTGAATGCGTATACCGGCAAGGGCGGGCATCATTTTGTGAATTACCGGGGTGAAACCATTCCTTGGTAACCCATCGTCTACTGTGGGAGCGGGCTTGCTCGCGAAGAGGGAGTGTCAGTCGACATCAATGTTGCATGACGCACCGCATTCGCGAGCAAGCCCGCTCCCACAGGGGTTTTGCGTCGCCTGGTCGGGCCGGGCTTGCCCGCAGCGCGGTTTTGAATGAAACTCCGCACCTCGTCCCCGCGGCGACCCTGGATCAGCAGACAGGGTAATCACTGAGCTGGCTAACCTGAACCCCACTTTCAGAGGAGCCGGCCAACATGCCTGCGACCCGTACCTGGTTAAAAAATCCCCTCGCGATCTTCACTGCCAATGGCCTCGATGCCCGTGGCGGCCTAGTGCTGCAAGACGGTTTGATCGTCGAAGTGCTCGCCGCCGGCCAGCAACCTTCCGCGCCCTGTGGACAAGTCTTCGATGCCCGCGAGCATGTGATCCTCCCGGGACTGATCAACACCCATCACCACTTCTATCAAACCCTGACCCGCGCCTGGGCGCCGGTGGTCAATCAGCCGTTGTTCCCGTGGCTGAAAACGCTCTACCCGGTCTGGGCCCGCCTCACCCCTGAAAAACTCGCCCTCGCCAGCAAAGTCGCGTTGGCCGAGTTGCTGCTGTCCGGCTGCACCACCGCCGCCGATCACCATTACCTGTTTCCGCAAGGCCTGGAGAATGCGATCGACGTGCAGGTCGAGAGCGTCCGCGAACTGGGCATGCGCGCCATGCTGACGCGCGGTTCCATGAGCCTTGGCGAAAAGGACGGCGGCCTGCCGCCGCAGCAAACCGTGCAGGAAGGCGAAGTGATCCTCGCCGACAGCCAACGCTTGATCGGCGAGTACCACGAGCGTGGCGATGGCGCGCAAATCCAGATCGCCCTCGCGCCCTGCTCACCGTTCTCGGTGACCCCGCAAATCATGTCCGCCAGCGCCGAACTGGCGAACAAACTCGACGTGCGCCTGCACACCCATCTGGCCGAAACCCTCGACGAAGAAGACTTCTGCCTGCAACGCTTCGGCCTGCGCACTGTGGATTACCTCGACAGCGTCGGCTGGCTCGGCCCGCGCACCTGGCTGGCTCACGGCATCCACTTCAACCCGGACGAAATCGCTCGCCTCGGCGCCGCCGGCACCGGCATTTGCCATTGCCCGAGTTCGAACATGCGTCTGGCTTCCGGCATCTGCCCGACGCTGGACCTGACCGCTGCGGGCGCCTTGCTGGGCTTGGGCGTGGATGGTTCGGCGTCCAACGATGCGTCGAACATGATGCTGGAAACCCGTCAGGCGCTGTACATTCAGCGGCTGCGTTATGGCGCCGAGAAGATCACGCCGGAATTGGTTTTGGGTTGGGCGACCAAGGGTTCGGCGAGTGTGCTCGGGCGTACTGATATCGGCGAACTGGCGGTGGGCAAGCAGGCGGACCTGGCGCTGTTCAAGCTCGATGAGCTGCGGTTTTCCGGCAGTCATGATCCGGTGTCGGCGTTGCTGCTGTGCGGCGCTGATCGGGCGGATCGGGTGATGGTTGGTGGCAAATGGCGGGTGATTGATGGGCAGGTGGAGGGGCTGGATTTGAAGGGATTGATTGCGGATCACAGCCAGGCGGCTCGGCAGTTGATTGCGGGCATCTGATACAACCCCAACCAAAACCAGTGGGAGCGAGCCTGCTCCGGGCGGCGTTCCGACGATGACGGAGTGTCAGTCGACATCAATGGTGTCTGACACACCGCTATCGCGAGCAGGCTCGCTCCCACAATTGGTTTTGTGGTGTGTTTAGAGGCCGAGCAGCGACAACATGATGAAGGTCGCAAACAGCACAAAGTGAGTCATGCCTTCGATGGCGTTGGTTTCGCCATCGTTGAGGTTGATTGCGCTAACGATCAGGGTGAGGAAGACCATCACGGTCTGCACCGGGGTCATCGCCATCTGGAACGGCTGGCCGGTGTAGAGCGCCATCGCTTCCATCACCGGCACAGTCAGGATGACCGTCGACAGTGACGCGCCCATGGCGATGTTGACCACAGACTGCATGCGGTTGGCCAGTGCCGCCCGCAACGCGGTCAGAATTTCCGGCGCCGCCGAGATTGCCGCCACCAGGATCGCCGTGATCACCGGCGGTGCGCCCGTCCCTTCGAGGCCCAGATCGAGGGTCTTGGACATCACCTCGGCCAAGGCGCCGATCACCACCACGCCAAACACCAACGTGCCAATACTCAGCACCAGATTGACCGGTTCAGGGTCTTCCTCCGGGGCTTTCTTGCGACGTTTTTCCGGGTAGCTGTAGCTGAAGAAATAACTGTGCGGCCCGACCTGCATGCGCAGGAACAGGGTGTAGAGCACGACCATCGCACCAATGGTGAACGCCGAATAGAGTTTCCAGCTGCCCTCGGGGATGAACTCCGGCACCACCATGGAAACGCCCATGGCGGTGAGAATCATCACGCTGTAACTGCGGGCCGAATCGTCGTTGTAGGACTGTTCGCCGTGCTTGAGCCCACCCATCAACGCAGCGAGGCCGAGGATGCCGTTGATGTCGAGCATCACCGCCGAATAAATCGTGTCGCGTACCAGAGTCGGCGAGGCTTCGTTGCTCATCATGATCGCCAGGATCACCACTTCCACCAGCACGGCGGCCAGGGTCAGGATCATCGTGCCGTAAGGGTCGCCGACTTTTTCTGCGAGCAGTTCGGCGTGATGGGCGACGCGCATGGAGGCAACGACGATGAAGGCGATCAGTACGAGGCCGGCGGTCAACGCGATGGGTTGGCCGCTGTGCAGCATCCAGTGCTCCAGCGGGTAGGCGACGGCGGCGGCGATCACGGCCAGCAGCAGAAACTTTTCTTGCTTGAGGAGTGTGAGCATTGCGGGCCTTTTTGCCGTGTGAAGCGAAACCAGGATGATGAGCTACTGACTGCGGGGCGGCGCTAACGTTTCGTTACACCTTAGCGCACCAGTGGATGGCAACAGGTTCGGGGGGATGCACTTTTATTGGTCTTGCGGGCCTCTTCGCGAGCAAGCCCGCTCCCACATTGGAATGCGTTCTCCTGTGGGAGCGGGCTTGCTCGCGAAGGCTTCACCACGGTTTCGACGATTTTGTTGTCCTGTTGGTCAGCAATTTGCATTACCCCCTCCAACCTCAAAACAATAGGGAGTGGATTCATGCACAAACGTCCGTTGAAGAAGCTGCTTTGCGCCGTCGCCGCGGCCATCGGTCTGAGCGCAAGCCTGACTGCCAGTGCCGCCGACCCGCTGAAAGTCGGTTTCGTCTACATCGGTCCGATTGGCGATCACGGCTGGACGTATCAGCATGAACAAGGGCGCAAGGCGCTGGCCGAAAAATTCGGCAACCAGATCACCACCAACTATGTGGAAAACGTCGCTGAAGGCGCCGACGCCGAGCGGGTGATCCGCAACATGGCCAAGGACAAGTACGACCTGATCTTCACCACGTCCTTCGGCTACATGAACCCGACCCTGAAAGTCGCCAAACAATTTCCCATGGTGACCTTCGAACACGCCACCGGCTACAAGCAGGACAAGAACCTCGGCACCTATCTGGCGCGCACGTATGAAGGTCGCTACGTCGGCGGTTTCCTTGCGGCGAAGATGACCAAGACCAAGAAGATCGGTTACGTCGCGTCCTTCCCGATCCCGGAAGTGATCCGCGACATCAACGCCATTCAACTGGCCCTGAACAAGTACAACCCCGGCACCGAGATCAAAGTGGTGTGGGTCAACTCCTGGTTCGATCCGGGCAAAGAGGCGGATGCCGCCAATGCGTTGATCGATCAGGGCGTGGACGTGGTGTTCCAGCACACCGACAGCCCGGCGCCGATCCAGGCGGCTGAACGTCGCGGCGTGTATGCCGTGGGCTACGCTTCGGACATGGCGCACTTCGGACCGAAAGCGGTGCTGACGTCCATCGTCAACGACTGGGGCCCGCACTACATTCAGGCGACCCAAAGCGTACTCGACCACCTGTGGAAATCGCAGGATTACTGGGGTGGTTTGCAGGAAGGTACGGTTGAGTTGCCGATCAGCGATCTGGTGCCCGCACCGGTGAAAGCCGAGGCAGAGCAGATCATTGCCGACATCAAAAGCGGTGCTTTCCACCCGTTCACCGGACCGATCAAGGATCAGGCAGGCGTCGAGAAGATTGCGGCGGGCGCGACGGCGAGCAATGCGGAGCTGGCATCGATGAACTACTACGTTGAAGGCATGAAGGCTGACATTCCGAAGTAGTCCCAGAGCCAAACACAAAACCCTTGTGGGAGCGGCGGTGCGACGATTCGACTTGCTCGCGAAGGCGGTGTGTCAGCCAACATCCATGTTGAATGTTCTGCCGTCTTCGCGAGCAAGCCCGCTCCCACATTGGATTTCCAGCGTTCTATAGGACTGCGCATGAACCAGCTCCCGATCATCGACATCAGCCCGCTCTACAGCGAAGACGCAAGTGACTGGCAATCAATCGCCACGCAAATCGACCACGCCTGCCGCGAGTGGGGCTTTTTCTACATCAAGGGCCACCCGATCAGTCCGTCGCGCATTAACGCCGTACTCGACAGTGCCCAACGTTTCTTCGCCCTGCCCGCCGCCGAAAAACTCAAGATCGACATCACCCAAACCCGTCACCACCGCGGTTATGGCGCCATCGCCACTGAACAACTCGACCCGAGCAAACCCAGCGACCTGAAAGAAACCTTCGACATGGGCCTGCACCTGCCGGCCGATCACCCTGACGTGCTGGCGGAAAAACCGCTGCGCGGCCCCAACCGTCATCCGTCGATGCCCGGCTGGGAATTGCTGATGGAGCAGCACTACGTCGACATGCAGGCCTTGGCCCTAACCCTGTTACGGGCTATAACCGTGGCGCTGGGCATCGAGCGCGACTTTTTCGACAGCCGCTTCGTTGAGCCGGTCAGCGTGCTGCGGATGATTCATTACCCACCGCGCCACACCGCCAGTTCCGAAGAGCAACAAGGCGCCGGCGCCCACACCGATTACGGCTGTATCACCCTGCTGTATCAGGATGCCGCCGGCGGCCTGCAAGTGCGAAACGTTAAAGGCGAGTGGATCGATGCACCGCCGATCGACGGCACGTTCGTGGTCAACCTCGGCGACATGATGGCGCGCTGGAGCAACGACCGTTACCTGTCAACGCCGCACCGGGTGATCAGCCCGCTGGGCGTGGACCGTTATTCGATGCCGTTCTTCGCCGAGCCGCACCCCGACACGGTCATCGAATGCCTGCCCGGCTGTCAGGATGAACGGCATTCGGCAAAGTATCCGGCCACCACCTGCGCCGAATTCTTGCTCTCGCGCTTCGCCGATACCTACGCCTATCGACGGGAACAGGAAGCGCTGTGATGAACCGGCTGGTCAGGTTTTGCTAATTGTTTCCTCGGGCATCTGTAGAATGCTCGCCATCTGCACCTGATGAGAAAAGACTATGTACGACTGGCTGAACGCCCTGCCCAAGGCAGAACTGCACCTGCACCTTGAGGGTTCGCTGGAGCCTGAGTTGCTGTTCGCCCTGGCCGAACGCAACAAGATTGCCCTGCCGTGGAGCGACGTCGAAACCCTGCGCAAGGCCTACGCCTTCAACAACCTGCAAGAGTTTCTCGACCTGTATTACCAGGGCGCCGACGTGTTGCGCACCTCTCAGGATTTCTACGACCTGACCTGGGCTTACCTGTTGCGCTGCAAGGCGCAGAACGTGATTCACACCGAACCGTTCTTCGATCCGCAGACCCACACCGACCGTGGCGTGCCGTTCGAAGTGGTGCTCAATGGCATCGCCGCCGCATTGAAGGATGGCGAGCAGCAACTGGGCATCACCAGCGGTTTGATCCTGAGCTTCCTGCGCCACTTGAGCGAAGAAGAAGCCGAGAAAACCCTAGACCAGGCGCTGCCGTTCCGTGATGCGTTTGTGGCGGTTGGTCTGGACAGTTCGGAAATGGGTCACCCGCCAAGCAAGTTCCAGCGCGTGTTTGATCGTGCCCGTCACGAAGGTTTCCTGACCGTCGCCCACGCCGGTGAAGAAGGCCCGCCCGAGTACATCTGGGAAGCCCTCGATTTGCTGAAAGTCCAGCGCATCGACCATGGCGTGCGCGCCATCGAAGACGAGCGTTTGATGCAGCGAATCATCGACGAGCAAATCCCGTTGACCGTGTGCCCGTTGTCGAACACCAAGCTCTGCGTGTTCGATCACATGTCTCAGCACAACATTCTCGACATGCTGGAACGTGGCGTGAAAGTGACCGTGAACTCGGATGACCCGGCGTACTTCGGCGGTTATGTCACCGAGAACTTCCATGCGCTGTATACCCATTTGGGCATGACCCAGGATCAGGCCAAGCGTCTGGCGCAGAACAGCCTGGACGCACGGTTGGTGAAACCCTAGTAACTGATCGTTCCCACGCTCCGCGTGGGAATGCCTCACCGGACGCTCTGCGTCAGCTCTTGGGACGCGGAGCGTCCCGGGCTGCATTCCCACGCGGAGCGTGGGAACGATCATTAAGCAACCGCCTCGCTTAACTCTTCCAGCGTCTTGCCCCGGGTCTCCATCCCGAACACCCATACCACCCCTGCCGCAATCGCAAAACACATCGCCCCCAGCGCAAACACCCCGCCCTGCCCGGTCATCGGGAACACCAGCCCGGTCACCATTGGCCCGAGCAACGAACCCACGCGACCAATCGCCGACGCAAACCCCGAGCCCGTGGCCCGCGCCGATGTCGGGTATAACTCCGGCGTGTAGGTGTAAAGCACCGCCCACATGCCGAACAGGAAAAACTGCATCAGCAGCCCCGACGCAATCAACAGGCTGACGTTGCCGCCAAACACCGCGCTCTGACCATACAGAAACGCCATCCCCCCGCCGCCGAGCAACGTCACCACGCACACCGGTTTACGTCCCCAACGCTCCACCAGCCAGGCGGCCATCAGGAAACCGGGAATCCCGCCGAGGGAAATCAGCACCGTGTAATACACCGACTGAGTCACGGCAAAACCCGACTGCTGCAGCAAGGCACTGAGCCAGGACGTCAGGCCATAGAACCCCAGCAAGGCGAAGAACCAGACGCTCCAGATCATCATCGTGCGCTGGCGGTACAGCGGCGACCAGATTTGCTGCAATGCGGAAAAGAAATTGCCAGGCGTACTGGCCACTCTCGGCAGGCGGATCGGCTCAGGCAGCTCCGAACGCCCCAGAGATGTCCGGACCCGAGCTTCGATGCGCAGCAAGACCTTATCCGCCGCGTCATGATGCCCGGCCTGTTCCAGCCAGCGCGGTGATTCGGGAATGAAAAAGCGAATCGCCAGGACAAACACCGCCGGCACCGCCAACACCAGGAAGATGTCCCGCCAGCCAATCACCGGCAGCAAGAAGTACGACAGTACGCCGGCGGCGACGAAACCCAGCGGCCAGAAACCGTCCATCAACGCAATGTAGCGCCCCCGCCGTTTGGCCGGGATCAGCTCCGAGAGCATCGACTGAGCGATGGGAAACTCCATGCCCATGCCGATCCCCAACAGGATTCGAAACAACGTCAGCGTTTCGACGTTCTGCGCCGTGGAGCACAGATAACTGGCGATCCCCCACAGCACGATGCTCCACTGAAACACCGGTTTGCGCCCGAAACGGTCGGCCAGCATCCCGGACAGTGACGCCCCCACGACCATGCCGAAAAAGCTCGAACTGGCCAGCAACCCGGCCTGCGCCGTGCTCAGGCCAAACTCGGTTTTGATCGAGCCGAGCAGGAAGGTCATCATCGCCAGGTCCATGGAGTCGAAGAAAAACGCCAGGGCAATGATGATGAAAATGATCCGGTGATAACCGCTGATGGGCAGCCGTTCCAGTCGTTCTGCCGCGCTGAAGCCTCGTGTTTCCATGCCACATTCCCCCAATCCGAAAGTCCCCGGACGAGTGTGCGCGATAGCTGCTGGGGGTTACTGCTGGATACGACCTGTTCGCAGCTCTGAGCGACGCCCGACGCTTCGGACGTCGACCTCGATGCGTCTACAACGCCATTTCCAGCTCGGTCTCTTTGGCGAACCGATGGATTTCACGCTGCCCCGCGGCGGTGATCTGCAAGGCTCGAGATTCGTTGGGCAGGCTCAGCCAACCTGACTGCATGAACAATTGCAGCAACGCCGCACCCAGTGATCCGCCCATGTGCGGGCGTCTTTCGCTCCAGTCCGGACAAGCGCAGGCAACTCGGCTATTGCGATGAGCCAGCGCCTGGATGAACACACCCCGTGTCGCCAGCTGCGTGGCGCCCTTGTGGGTGATCATGACCCGCTGATCGAACTGTTCGATCCAGCCTGAATCCAGCAGACGCTGGTAAAGATCGGCGGCAAGGGTGCCGCCCAAATGGTCGTCGCAAAGCCTGGCGCGCAAGAGTGACGAAGGCGCCGCCTGAGGTTTGGCGATAGGTGTCGTGCGCTTGAAAACGTCCGGGATTTCCCGAGGCGTGCTGGCCAGGGTGGCGCTGGCCAGTGCCTCTATCGCGGCCCCCACTTCGGGTGCGGCAAGGCGGAAGAACCGCTTGCGGCCGCGGATTTCGACTTTCAACAGACCTCCGCCGGACAATCGCCCCAGATGCGCACTGGCCGAAGACGGTGACAAGCCGGCCAACAAGGCCAGCTCCTCGGTTTGCCGCGCCGAGCCGTCCATCAAGGCCCACATCATTGCGCTGCGCTTTGGGTCAGCCAGCAACGTGGCGATCTGGCTGATGCAAGGTGCATGTTCCATGTATTCACTCCCTGTTGAATCGTTTCGTCTACTGCTCAGAGACATCTTGACCAGTAATGTGTCGTCGGCCAAGGCGTTGAAACCGCCATAAACCGGGCAAAGCCGGCCAATCGCACAGGCCATGCTTGCAGGTTTCGCAAAGCCACGGCGATTGACCTTGGGGCCTGGCTGACTCGGATGTGGACTCGCCATTGCGAGATCGACGGTGCGTACATGAGGCGAGCGCTAGTATATGCGGGTTAACCGCCGGTTCCTGCCCTTGGGAAACCGTTGGTGGTGATAGTTCCTGAGTGAAATTTCGCTATTTGCCTGCGACTAATGATCGGCGCCCGATAACGTCGGAAATTGGCTACTCAAGCGGGCGCATCGGCTGGCAAGCATTTCCCGCAAAAGGTTCACCGGCTTACTCAATTGTGCGCGATGGGCGCACAGCAAATTCAGCGGTGCGCGCTCACAGAGCAGTTCCGGCATGAGCACTTTCAACCGACCGGCCAGCACATCGGCCGCGACATCGAGCCAGGATTTGTAGGCGATCCCGGCACCTGCCACGGCCCACAGCCGCACGACATCGGCATCATCGCTGAAACGATCGCCGCTGACGGTCAGGCTGACCTCGCGTTTGCCGTCGTGGAAACTCCAATGATCGTGAACCCGGCTGCCGAGCATGAACAGCAGGCAGTTGTGCTGAGCCAGTTGCTCCAGTTGCCGCGGCTCGCCATGCCGGGCCAGGTAACTCGGGGCGGCACAAAGGACGCGGCGGTTCTGCGGGGCGATGGGCAGCGCCACCAGGCTTGAGTCTTCCGGCTCGCCGTACCGCAGGGCGATGTCCACCGGTTGGCGGAACAGGTCGGCGATGCGGTCGCCCAACAGCAAACGCACCGTAAGCTTCGGATGCTCTCGCTGAAACTCGTCCAGCCAGGGCAGCAGCAGATTGCGGCCAAAGTCCGAAGGCGCCGACAGCTGCAAAATCCCGCTGACCTGGTCCTGACCGCTGGCCAACAAACGACGGCCCTCGTCGAGATTGCTCAAGGCGGCCCGAGCGTATTCGAGAAACCCCTCGCCTTCAGCGGTCAGACGCAGGCTGCGGGTAGAACGGGCGAGCAACCGGGCGCCGAGTTGCTGTTCGATGCGTTTCAACGCCGCACTGGCCACCGCGGCCGACATGTCCATCCCACGCGCCGCTGCTGACAGACTGCCCAGGTCCGCCGCCCGGACAAACAACTGCAAGTCATCGAAACGCAGCATCGTTCAGCCTCGATTATCAAAAAAATATTGAAAGAGACTGCTCTTTTAGCGGGTTTTATCTTGCAGAGAAATAGCCAATCATCCGTCCCATCGAATTCATCCCGTTCCCGGAGCCGAACATGTCCCAGCCTTTTACCGCTATCGCCACCCTCATCGCCAAAGCCGGGCAGCAAGACGCCCTCGAACAGCACCTGCGAGCGCTGCTGGAACCGACCCGCGCCGAGGCCGGTTGCGGCCAATACGACTTGCACCAGGACCTCGCCAATCCTCATGCCTTCTACATGATCGAAAAATGGAGCAGTGACGAAGCCCTGCAGGCCCATGACGACAGCGCGCATATCCAGAACTTCCGCGCCAAGGCTGGCGACTTTCTCGAACACTTCGACCTCAAGCGCCTGCGCTCCATCGTCTGATTGCTTCCTTCCTTATTACTTTTTCAGGAGCCCCTATGAAAGCCATTGCCTATTACGCCTCGTTGCCAATCAGCGACTCAAACGCTCTGCAAGACATCGAACTGCCAGAACCGGTTGCCGGCCCGCGCGACCTGTTGGTGGAAGTCAAAGCCATCTCGGTCAACCCGGTGGACACCAAGGTCCGCCAAAACGTCCAGCCTGAAGCGGGTACGCCGAAAGTGCTGGGCTGGGATGTGGCCGGTGTGGTCAAGGCCGTCGGCAGCGAAGTCACGCTGTTCAAAGCCGGCGACAAAGTGTTCTACGCCGGCTCCATCGCCCGTGCGGGCGGTAACAGCGAACTGCACGTGGTCGATGAGCGGATCGTCGGCCATATGCCGAAAACCCTTGGTTTCGCCGAAGCCGCCGCGCTGCCGCTGACCGCTATCACCGCGTGGGAATTGCTCTTCGAACGCCTGCAAGTGCGTGAAGGCAAAACTGATGAAGGCCAGAGCCTTTTAATCGTCGGTGCCGCTGGCGGTGTGGGGTCGATCCTCACGCAACTGGCCAGCCAGCTCACCGGGCTGAACGTCATCGGCACCGCTTCCCGCCCGCAAACCCAGAGCTGGGTTCGTGAGCTGGGTGCCGACCTGGTAATCGATCACAGCCAGCCGTTGAGCGAAGAACTCAAACGTGCGGGCGTCGATCAGGTGACCCACGTCGCCAGCCTGACCCAGACCGATCATCACCTGGATCAGTTGATCGAGGCACTGGCGCCGCAAGGCAAACTGGCCCTGATCGATGATCCGAAGGCGCTGGACGTGACCAAACTCAAACGCAAGAGCCTGTCGCTGCACTGGGAGTTCATGTACACCCGCTCGCTGTTCGAAACCGCGGACATGATCGAGCAGCACAAATTGCTCAACCGCGTGGCTGAGCTGATCGACGCCGGGACGCTGAAGACCACGGTCGGCGAGCATTTCGGGACCATTAACGCGGCGAACCTGCGTCGCGCCCATGAGCTGCTGGAAAGCGGCAAGTCCAAGGGCAAGATTGTGCTCGAAGGGTTCTGAAACAAACTGACACAGTTGTCGCCCCGATGGGCGACACCGTCAGTCCGAGAGTTGACCCTTGTCACAATTGCGATCGTATTGAGGTCTACAATCGAGACTCTGCGGCACAGTCTTTTACGTAACATCTTTTACGAGAGGAGAGATCAGCAATGAAGATCCTGATAAAAGAATTGGCAAAATCCCAGTGGCAAGTCCGTCTGGACCAACACGCCGTGACATTCCGCAGCGAAGCCGAAGCCCGCGCCTTCACCCGCACCCTTGAAGCGCGACTACAAGCACCTCATCAAATTATTGACCGCCAGCAGCGTGCCGCTGGCTGAGTCCATCCTCAGACCTGGGCTTGCGCCAGCGCCCGGGCATTTTGCAAGCGCCGGGTGAGCATCGCCACGCTCACCACGAGAATTCCGCACAGGCTGATGACCATGGCCATCGGCATGGCGCTGCCGTCGTGTAAAACCCCCACCAGTGCGGCTGCCCCGGCGGCGACGCTGAATTGCAGGCAACCGAGCATCGCCGATGCACTGCCGGCCCGCGCGCCCTGCCCGTTCATGGCGCAGGCCGAGGCGTTGGGGAGGATGCAACCGAGGCTGGCGATGCAGACAAACAGCGGAATCAGCAACGGCCATAGCTGCGCAGTGTGCAGCGAACTGACGGCCAGCAGCGCCAGACCGGCGCCAACGTAGATCCACACGGTGCGTGCCAGCAGAAACGCCGGGCCACGCTTGGCCAGCAATCGCGCGTTGAGTTGCGCGACCAGAATGAAACCCGCCGCGTTGGTACCGAACAGCCAACCGAAATGCTCGGCCGGCACGCCATACAGTTTGATGAAGACGAACGGTGAACCGGCGATGTAGGCAAACATCCCGGCGATGGCGATGCCGCCGGTCAGGGCGTGGCCGAGGAACACCCGGTCCGACAACAGTCGACCGTACTGACGCAACGCCCCGGACAACGGTTGACGCGGCACATGGGCCGGCAGACTTTCCGGCAGCCCCAGCGCCACCGCCAACCCTGCCAGCGCACTGAAACCGGTCAGCACGAGAAAGATCGACTGCCAGCCCGTGGTGTTGACCAACAGCCCGCCCAGCATCGGCGCAAGAATCGGCGCCAGGCCCATCACCAGCATCAGCTGCGAAAAGACCTTCGCCGACCCCACTGCATCGCATTTATCGCTGACAATCGCGCGGGAGATCACCATCCCCGCACAACCGCCCAATGCCTGGACGAAACGTGCGCCCATCAACCATTCGAGGTTCGGCGCATAGGCGCAGGCCAGGGAGGCGGCGGTGAATAAGCCGACGCCGGTCAGCAAGGGAATGCGACGCCCGAAGCGATCCGCCACCGGACCGTAAGCCAGTTGACCGATGGACAAGCCAAGGAAATACGCCGCCAGAGTCAGCTGAACGTGTTTTTCATCGGTGCCGAAGGCGAGCGCCATCGCCGGGAACGCCGGCAGATAGAAATCGATCGCCAGCGGACCGAAGGCGCTCAAGGCGCCAAGAATCAGAATGGTACGGAGGTTCATCAGGCATCCAGTTGGGCGTGAGTCGGCAGGCCGACAGTCTAGCCGCGCAGGGACGCCTTGAACATTCCGTTAGGTCGCTAACTATTAAAACCCCTCAGACAATTGATGCCTGTCAGTTAAAACACCGAACCTGTAGGAGCCGAGCTTGCTCGCGATAGCGATAGAACAGTCACAGAGATGTTGAATGCTCCACCGCTATCGCGAGCAAGCTCGGCTCCTACAAGGATGGGGCTCAGGCAACCTTTGCCTGGTAGCCCTCTTCAGTGATCACTGCGATCACCTGATCCGCCGACAAAGCGCTCTCGACGCCGACTTCTTTCGCGGCCAGATCGATACGCACGCTGGCCGCAGGATCCTTGGCTTGCAGCGCCTGAGTGATGGCTTTGACGCAGTGACCGCAGGACATGCCTTGAACGTTGAACACTTGCATGGGATGACTCCTTGAGTGAGGTTGCGTGCAGTCTTGAGCTTGCCATCATGGCAAGGTCAAGTTCTGAAGTGCGCTGCCGGGCTGGCAATCAGCGCCGCGCTCGGCCAAGCTGCGTCCATCAATGACTCGACATCAGGAGATTCAGCCATGCGCTGGTCAGCTCTCAGCCTGTTTGGCTTTCTCAGCCTATTTGCCGCGACACCTTCGGTTCAAGCCGCCGGGGAGGACTATGGCGTACTGATCATTTCCCGCGAGCGCCTGGAAGTCGCGACCTCCTGCGAGATCGGCGTGTACATCCAGGATCAGTTGTCGGCGCGGTTATTCCAGGAACAAAGCACCTCGTTCAACCTGCCGCCGGGCAATGTGTCCTTGCGCCTGAAGCTGCTGCCGGGCCAGGCGTCGGGTTGCAACCCGGGCATGCTCGCCCCGGGTACGCAGAACATCACGCTCAAGGCCGGTGACGTGTTGAAGTTCCGGATTGCGATGACGCAGGAAGGGATGTACTTGAAACCCACTGCCCTGGACTATTGACGTTCACATTTGTGTTGGCTGTTATGGCCTCTTCGCGAGCAAGCCCGCTCCCACATACGACCGTATTCTTTTAGGAGAACGCGGTTAAATGTGGGAGCGGGCTTGCTCGCGAAGGGCGCGACTCGCTCCCCCTGCCCGACCTGAACCCAGCCTGTGGCAATTCGTAGATTGGCGCTTGACCTTACCCGCATGGCAAGGTTGATCCTGTAGGTATCTTCTACAGGGAGCGTGACCGATGTCCGAATCCACCACTTTCAATCTGCCGATTGCCGGCATGACCTGCGCCAGTTGCGCCGGGCGTGTCGAGCGTGCCTTGAGCAAAGTCATCGGCGCCTCTGCCGTCAGCGTCAACCTGGCCACCGAACAGGCCCGTGTTCAAGCGCCCAGCGACAGCCTGCCGGCCTTGATGGACGCGGTGCAGCAGGCGGGTTACAGCGTGCCGCAGCACAGTCTGGAATTGAGCATCGACGGCATGACCTGTGCTTCCTGCGTCGGCCGGGTCGAACGAGCGCTGGCCAAGGTGCCGGGGGTCAAAAGCGTCAGCGTCAACCTGGCCAATGAACGCGCCCACCTTGAGCTGCTCGGCCAGATCGATCCGCAAACCTTGATCGCTGCCGTAACCAAGGCTGGCTACAGCGCCAGTGTCTGGGAAGTCGAACACCCGCAAACCGATGATCAACAACAACGCCTGCATCGCGAGCGTTGGGCCTTGATCATGGCGATCGTCCTCGCCACGCCGTTGGTGCTACCGATGTTGCTGCAACCATTCGGCGTGCACTGGATGCTCCCGGCCTGGGTGCAATTCGCGCTGGCCACGCCAGTGCAATTCATCTTCGGTGCACGCTTTTACGTCGCGGCCTGGAAAGCCGTGCGCGCCGGTGCCGGCAACATGGATTTGCTGGTCGCGTTGGGCACCAGCGCCGGTTATGGCTTGAGCCTTTATGAATGGGCCAGCGCCGCCGGGCGCATGCCGCACCTGTATTTCGAAGCCTCGGCGGTGGTGATTGCCTTGGTGCTGCTGGGCAAATACCTGGAAAGCCGCGCCAAGCGCCAGACCGCCAGTGCCATTCGCGCACTCGAAGCCTTGCGCCCGGAGCGAGCGATTCAGGTGATCGATGGCCGCGAGCAGGATGTCGCGATCAGCGCCTTGCGCCTCAATGATCTGGTGATGGTCAAGCCCGGCGAACGCTTCCCGGTGGACGGTGAAGTGGTCGAAGGCCAGAGCCACGCCGACGAAGCGCTGATCAGCGGCGAAAGCCTGCCGGTGCCCAAACAACCCGGCGACAAGGTCACCGGCGGCGCGATCAATGGTGAAGGCCGGTTGCTCGTTCGCACCCTGGCCTTGGGCGCGGAAACCGTGCTCGCCCGCATCATCCGCCTGGTCGAAGACGCTCAAGCAGCGAAGGCTCCGATCCAGAAGCTGGTGGATAAAGTCAGCCAAGTGTTCGTGCCAACGGTCCTGCTGATTGCGCTGGCAACCTTGATCGGTTGGTGGTTGTACGGCGCGCCGATGGAAACGGCGCTGATCAATGCCGTGGCGGTATTGGTGATCGCTTGCCCATGCGCCCTGGGGTTGGCCACACCAACGGCAATCATGGCCGGGACCGGGGTGGCGGCGCGCCACGGGATTCTGATCAAGGACGCCGAAGCATTGGAACGTGCCCATGAAGTCAGTGCGGTGGTCTTCGACAAAACTGGCACGCTGACGTCGGGTACTCCGCGAATCGCTCATTTGAGCGCAATCAACCATGACGAAGCGGCCCTGCTGCAAATGGCCGGTGCCCTGCAACGCGGCAGCGAACACCCACTGGCCAAGGCGGTTCTGGACGCTTGCGCCGAACGCGGCTTGACCGTGGCCGATGTCAGCGACAGCCAATCCCTGACCGGCCGTGGCATCGCGGGCACTCTGGACGGTCGTCGATTGGCGCTGGGCAATCGTCGTCTCCTGGAAGAGAGCGGCTTGAGCGCCGGTGAATGGGCGGACTCTGCTGCCGCGTGGGAAACCGAAGGCCGGACCCTGTCCTGGCTGATCGAGCAAAGCCCCGAACTTCGGGTGCTGGGCCTCTTCGCTTTCGGCGACACCCTCAAACCCGGCGCGCTGCAAGCCGTGCAACAACTCAGCGCACGCAACATCAGCAGCCACCTGCTGACCGGCGACAATCGCGGCAGCGCCAAAGTGGTTGCCGAGGCGCTGGGGATCACCGATGTCCACGCTGAAGTACTGCCGGCGGACAAAGCCGCCACCGTCGCCGAACTGAAAAAAACCGGCGTGGTAGCGATGGTCGGCGACGGCATCAACGACGCACCCGCCCTGGCCGCCGCCGACATCGGTATCGCCATGGGCGGCGGCACCGACGTTGCGATGCACGCGGCCGGGATCACCCTGATGCGCGGCGACCCAAGGCTGGTGCCGGCGGCGCTGGAGATCAGCCGCAAGACTTACGCGAAGATTCGTCAGAACCTGTTCTGGGCCTTCGTCTACAACCTGATCGGCATTCCGCTGGCAGCGTTCGGCTTCCTCAACCCGGTGCTGGCCGGTGCGGCCATGGCGTTGTCGAGCGTCAGTGTGGTGAGCAATGCGTTACTGTTGAAAACCTGGAAACCCAAGGATCCGGAGGACAACCGATGAACATCGGCCAAGCGGCCCGCCAAAGCGGCCTGAGCGCGAAGATGATCCGTTATTACGAATCCATCGGTTTGCTCAAGGCCGCCCATCGTACCGACAGCGGCTATCGGGTGTACGGCGACGACGACCTGCATACCCTGGCGTTCATCAAGCGCTCCCGGGACCTGGGGTTCTCACTGGAAGAGGTCGGCAAACTGCTGACCCTCTGGCAGGACCGCCAAAGAGCCAGCGCCGACGTGAAGGCCCTGGCCCGTCAGCACATCGACGAGCTGAACCAGAAAATCCGCGAACTCGGCCAACTGCGCGACACCCTGCAGGACCTGGTCGAACACTGCCACGGCGATCACCGTCCCGACTGCCCGATCCTCAAGAACCTGGAGTCGGGCTGTTGCGCACCACCCGCTCGCCCCTGATCGCCAGCCCCTTCACCACTAACAAGGTGGTGAGGGGAATGCCGTGGAACAACAGCACCACGGCACCCGGCGTCCACCACGAATAAAACGGCGCGGCGATCAGCATGCCGACGCCGAACCCGGTCATTTGCAACAGCGTCAGGAAACTGAAAATCGGCAGGCGCAGGCTGTCCGGTTCACGTTGCAGGCGCGACATCAGGCCGACTTCCGAGAAACCGTCGCCCAACCCCGCCGGCAGCGAAAACAACAGCAGTCCGTAAAGGGTCTGCTGCTGAAACATCAGGATGAAGCCGCAGGACATCAGCAACACACCAAAGAAGAATCGCCGCTCCAGGTTCACGTTATCCGAGCCTTTCAGCCGGCTGGCGATGCGTGCACCGATGAGTTTTCCACTGGCCCAGACCGCCAGCATCAGGCCCAGCGTGGTGCTGGCCGACTCGGGCGTCAGCAGTTTGGAAATAATCGGAAAACCCACGTTGTGCGCGGCACTGCCAAGGGTGTCAGCCATCGCCACGGCGAGCATCGCCGCCACCACCGGTGTGCTGCGCAGCCCCTGGAGCAGGGCCGCCCACTCACCCCGTTCGTGAATCGGTTCGTCACCGGGCGCAGGGTGTGAAAAACGCAGCGGCAAGATGAACAGCGCGGCCAACAGATAAGTGACCACGTTCAATGCAAACACTGTTTCAAAGCCGAATGCTGCCACCAACAGCCCTGACACCAGACTTCCGCCGACCATGGCGGCCGACGACGCCGAGGTGATCCAGGCGTTGGTCTTGAGCAAATGCTCAGCCTCGACCAAGTGCGGCAACTGACTGTTGAGGCCGATCGCGAACATCGAGTTGCCGAATCCCAGACCGAAAGCGATCACCGGTAACAGCAGCATCTGCTGGGCGACCGGCAGCACCAGCAGCAGGCCCAGCATCCCGGCGCGTAACAGGTCGAAGGCAACCAGCGGCAGGCGCCCGGCCCAGCGGCGATAAAACGTTGTACCGATGAGGCTGGCGAATATCCCGCCGGCCACACGGCTGGCGAGGAAGATGCCGACGCTCATGGCGCTGCTGCTGAGCAGGTAGACGTAGGTGGCCAGCGCGACCATGTTGAGGAAAGCGCCGAAGTCAGAGACCAGACGGGCGGTGATGATCAGTTGGGCGTTACGGGTGGAGTTCACATTCAGTCCTTGAGTGTGGGGAGCAGCAGGGAGAACACAAAACTCTGTTACACCAAGAATCCAATGTGGGAGCGGGCTTGCTCGCGAATGCGGTGTGTCTCCAACATCAATGTCGACTGATCTACCGC
>NZ_JAHBDP010000112.1:0-28965 GCF_019956495.1 Pseudomonas sp. BF-B-26
GTCGAATGTGAAACCGCTTTCGCGAGCAAGCCCGCTCCCACATTGGATCACGGTGATATTTACGGGCATAAAAAAAGCCCCGCCTGGATCACCAGGCGGGGCTTTTTAGTGGCCGATGGAATCAGACGAGAGGTTTAGGCTCGTGTTCTTTTTCCAGGGCTTGCTCGTGTTGCTCTACCGCTTCCTGAACGGAGCGCGGTGCTTCTTCGATCACTGATTCAGCGGGTTCGGCAGCAGCGATTTCAGCAGCCGGGGCAGGTGCTGCCTCGATGACTTCAGCGACAACCGGTGCTGGTTCGACAGCCGTTGGAGCAGCAGCGGCAGCCAGTTCGGCTTCCTTCTGCAGACGTTCCTCTTCACGCTTGCGACGACGCACTTCACGTGGGTCGTTCGGCGCACGGCCACTTGGCGTCAGGGCGCTGACAGGGGCGGCTTCGACTTGCGGTGCGGCCACTTCGGCAACAACCGGCGCTTCAACCACCGGAGCAGGCTCGGCAGCAGCAACCACTGGCTCGGACACCATGGCCTCGGCTTCTGGCGCTTCGGCGACAGGTGGCTCGGCAACCCAGTTGAACGCCGTTTGCTCTTCGCGAACTTCACGGACAGCTTCGGTTACTGTTTCGCTGGTTGTTTCAGCAGCTGGCTCTGCGGCAACCACTGGCTCAGCGGCAGCTTCAAATACAGGCTGTGCTTCACGAACCGGGGCCACTTCGATTTCCGGAGCGGCGGTGGCTTCGACCGGAGTCGTTGCTTCAACCACTGGCGCTTCCACTGGAGCCGTTTCCAGGGTGGCGGCAGTTGCGCGTTCGGCTTGCTCGTTAGCCTGTGCTTCGGCTGGAGCGCTGATCACGGTGCTGGCAACGGCTGCGGTAACAGCCAGGCCGGCGGCCAGATCGGCTGCGCTTGGCGCTTGGCTGGTTTCAGCAGCTTCGTTACCTTCGGCGGACTCGGATTCTTCCGAACCTTCGATCACGTTACCGTTGGCATCGCGTTGACGCTCGCGACGGTTGCTGCGACGACGCTGGCCACGGGAGCGGCGGCGTGGGCGATCGCCTTCGGCGCCGTCCTGACCGTCTTCCTGCAGTTGCTCTTCGTTGGTAACCAGTTCTTCTTCAGCTACAGCGGCAGCGGCAGCGGCTTGGGCTTGCTCGGCACGTGGCTGACGTTCTTCACGCGGTGGGCGTGGAGCACGTTCTTCACGTGGCTGACGAGCTGGACGCTCTTCAACGGCAGCAGCGGTAGCAGCGGCGGCCGGAGCGGCATCCAGAGGCTCGCGCAGTTCACGAACCGGACGCTCTTCACGATCGCCACGTGGCTTGCGATCTTCGCGAGGAGCGCGCGGTGCACGTTCTTCACGAGGTGCGCGTGGTGCGCGCTCTTCACGTGGAGCGCGTTCTTCGCGGGCGACTGTTACTGCTGGCGTTTCCTCGCGGGCTTCGCGTGGCTCACGTGGTGCGCGCTCTTCACGCGGTGCACGTTCCTCGCGAGGCTTGCGTTCTTCATCGCGGCGACCGTTACGGTTGCGGCTCTGCTGACGACCGTTGCGACGCTCTTCGTTGCGGGCCGGACGCTCGGTGGTTGCCGGTTTTTCAACCACCACCGGAGCAGCAGGCTCTTCCTTGGTCGCGAACAGGCTGACCAGCGACTTCACCAGGCCTTTGAACAGGCTTGGCTCTGGCGCGGCGACCGGTGCGACAACTGGGGCGGCAGCGACGACTTCGGTCGGAACCGGAGCGTTGGCGCGGGCCGGAGCTGTCTTGACCGCGGCTTCCTGGCGAACCAGGGTGCGGGTCGCAGCGGCTGGCTGGACTTCTTCGACTTCGGCAGCGGCAGCAGCGATTTCGTAGCTGGACTGGCCGACCGCGGCTTCCGGGCTGTCATCGCGCAAACGCTGCACTTCGAAATGCGGCGTTTCGAGGTGATCGTTCGGGAGAATGACGATGCGGGCACGGGTGCGCAGTTCTATCTTGGTGATCGAGTTGCGTTTTTCGTTGAGCAGGAACGCGGCGACCGGGATCGGCACCTGGGCACGAACTTCGGCAGTGCGGTCTTTCAGGGCTTCTTCTTCGATCAGGCGCAGAATCGCCAGCGACAGCGATTCAACGTCACGGATGATGCCGGTGCCGTTGCAACGCGGGCAAACGATGCCGCTGCTTTCGCCCAGCGATGGACGCAGGCGCTGACGGGACATTTCCAACAGGCCGAAGCGCGAGATGCGACCGACTTGCACGCGAGCGCGGTCGGCTTCCAGGCATTCGCGGACTTTCTCTTCCACGGCGCGCTGGTTCTTGGCAGGGGTCATGTCGATGAAGTCGATGACGATCAGGCCGCCGATGTCGCGCAAGCGCAACTGACGGGCGATTTCTTCGGCGGCTTCAAGGTTGGTCTGCAGAGCGGTTTCTTCGATGTCGCTGCCTTTGGTGGCGCGCGCCGAGTTGATGTCGATGGACACCAGGGCTTCGGTCGGATCGATAACGATGGAACCACCGGAAGGCAGTTCAACGACGCGCTGGAAAGCGGTCTCGATCTGGCTTTCGATCTGGAAACGGTTGAACAGCGGAACGCTGTCTTCGTAGAGCTTGATCTTGCTGGCGTACTGCGGCATCACCTGGCGGATGAAGGTCAGGGCTTCGTCCTGGGCTTCAACGCTGTCGATCAGCACTTCGCCGATGTCCTGGCGCAGGTAATCGCGGATGGCGCGGATGATCACGTTGCTTTCCTGGTAGATCAGGAACGGCGCGGAGCGATCCAGCGAGGCTTCTTTGATGGCGGTCCAGAGTTGCAGCAGGTAGTCGAGGTCCCACTGCATTTCTTCGCTGCTGCGGCCCAGGCCGGCAGTGCGAACGATCAGGCCCATGTCGGCTGGAGCAACCAGGCCGTTCAGGGCTTCACGCAGTTCGTTGCGCTCTTCACCTTCGATGCGACGGGAAATACCGCCGGCACGCGGGTTGTTCGGCATCAGAACCAGGTAACGACCGGCCAGGCTGATGAAGGTGGTCAGGGCTGCGCCCTTGTTGCCACGTTCTTCTTTTTCGACCTGAACGATGACTTCCTGGCCTTCGCTCAGGACGTCCTTGATATTGACGCGGCCTTCGGGGGCTTTCTTGAAGTATTCGCGGGAGATTTCTTTGAGGGGCAGGAAGCCGTGGCGCTCAGAGCCGAAATCGACAAAGGCAGCCTCAAGGCTTGGTTCGATGCGAGTAATCCGGCCTTTATAGATGTTGGCCTTTTTCTGCTCGCGTGCACCGGATTCGATGTCCAGGTCGTAGAGGCGTTGGCCATCTACCAGTGCAACACGCAACTCTTCGGGTTGAGTTGCGTTAATCAGCATTCTTTTCATGTAGTACCGTCGGTTTCCGGGCTGCCGGAAACGGCGTTCGGCACACACGACTTCTCATGGTCGGTGTCAGGTGCGTCAGGAGTGGTTGGACACTCCAGTGTCTAGCGATGGCGGCCAATGTGGGCCGGCGTCGCGACGTACGCGTCCTGCTTGCTGTGGCTACTTAAGCACTCAGTCAGGAGGAGGAATCAACCAGCGGCTGTGGACGAGATGAAGCGTCTTGATAAAGCCTATTGCTACACAGTCCAGCGGTTGTGCATCTCCACCCTACACGTATCCCTGATAATTCGGGTGCTGCCGCGCGCAGAATCCGCAGCGGGTTGGCATTTACCGTGAGCTCCGAAAGGGGAGGTCACGCATCATGGCTAATTTAGGCGTTGTTTCCGAAGCGTTCGCTCGGGGTTGTTCGTAGCTGACTGCACTTTGTGAACTGGCCGTGAATATTTGCTCGCAAGGCGAGTGAAAACTCTGCTTTGCGGCATGCTTCAGGCCTCATGTCACCTGCGCTCGTTACAACTGCGAACTCTACCGTTTCGTAGCGAAAGCCCCGTAGGACGGCCTCTCGTCCTCGTGAATTGCGTTGGTCAGGGCCGGTTTTTGACCGTTAGTCCGCTGTCCAGGCCACTTTTGGCGGCGTTCGCGACTATAGCAGCAATGATTAAGTGCTTCAATTCCATAAAAAATTGTTATCATCCGCACCATGACGACTACTGCCCCTTCGACCCCAGCCGTACAACTGCTGGAGGTCTCGCCGGAATATGCCGGCCAACGTATTGATAACTTCCTTCTCGCTCGGCTCAAAGGCGTGCCCAAGACCTTGATTTACCGCATTTTGCGCAAAGGCGAAGTGCGAGTGAACAAAGGTCGGATCAAGCCCGAATACAAGCTGCAGGCGGGCGATATCGTGCGCGTGCCGCCGGTTCGCGTGCCTGAGCGTGACGAGCCGGTGCCACTGGCCCAAGGCCTGCTGCAGCGCCTCGAAGCCTCGATTGTGTTCGAGGACAAGGCGTTGATCGTGATCAACAAGCCTTGCGGTATCGCGGTTCACGGCGGCAGCGGCTTGACTTACGGGGTGATCGAAGCCTTTCGTCAGTTGCGTCCCGATTGCAAGGAGCTCGAGCTGGTTCACCGTCTCGACCGTGACACCTCCGGCCTGCTGATGATCGCCAAGAAGCGCAGCATGCTGCGTCACTTGCACACGGCATTGCGCGGCGATGGCGTCGACAAGCGCTACATGGCGCTGGTTCGCGGCAACTGGGCGGCCTCGATCAAGCAAGTCCGGGCGTCGCTCGGCAAAAGCAATCTGCGCTCCGGCGAGCGTATGGTCGAGGTCGACGAGGAGGAGGGCAAGGAGTCGGTGACCGTGTTCAAGGTCCTGCGTCGTTTCGGCGACTTTGCCACCCTGATCGAAGCCAAGCCGATTACTGGCCGGACTCACCAGATCCGCGTCCACACCCTGCACGCCGGGCATTGCATCGCCGGTGACACCAAGTACGGCGATGAAGGCTTCAGCAAAGAAATTCGTGACCTGGGCGGAAAGCGCCTGTTCCTGCACGCCTACCTGCTGACCGTGCCGCTGCCTGATGGCGGTGAGCTGAAGTTGCAGGCGCCGGTCGACGAGATGTGGGCCAAAACCGTGGAGCGCCTGAGTGCACCCATCTGATTACAAGCTGCTGATTTTCGATTGGGACGGCACGCTCGCCGACTCCATTGGTCGGATTGTCGAGTCGATGCATATCGCGTCCGAGCGCTCCGGTTTTCAGTTGCGCGATGATTTTTCCGTCAAGGGCATCATCGGTCTTGGCTTGCCGGAAGCGATTCGCACGTTGTATCCGGAAATTGGTGATGACGAACTGGTGGCCTTCCGTCAGTACTATGCTGATCACTACATCGCCTCGGAAGCCGTGCCTTCGCCGTTGTTCGAAGGGGTGGTCGAGTCGATGGAGGCGTTTCGTGCCGAGGGTTATCACTTGGCGGTCGCGACCGGCAAGGCTCGTCGCGGTCTGGATAGGGTGCTGAAGTCTCACGGCTGGGAAGATTATTTCGATATCACCCGCGCGGCCGACGAAACCGCCAGCAAACCCCATCCGTTGATGCTTGAGCAGATCCTCGCTCACTGCGAGGTTCGCCCGGAGCAGGCGCTGATGGTGGGCGATTCGTCCTTTGACTTGCAGATGGCACGTAATGCCGGCATGGATTCGGTGGCCGTCAGCTATGGTGCGCAATCGATCGAAGCGTTGAAATTATTCGAGCCGGTACTGGCTATTAATCGTTTTTCAGAATTGCGTGCCTGGCTGAGTCAGCGGGCTTAATAGGTTTTTGTTGGGGAAAATGTCATGACCGACGAATGGACAGCGCCCGCCAAGGCGAGCGCAGAGAGCGGTGACGAGAAAAGCTGGAAGCTGCTGGAAAAAACCTTGCTGGCCAGCGTGCAGGAGCAGCGCCGGTCCCGTCGCTGGGGGATCTTCTTCAAGCTGTTGACCTTTGTGTATCTGTTTGGCTTGTTGATCCTGTTCTCGCCTTTGATGGACATGGAAAAAGCTGCCACCCGCAGTGGCAACTACACTGCGCTGATCGATGTGACCGGCATGATCGCCGACAAGGAGCCTGCCAGCGCTGACAACATTGTCGGCAGTCTGCGTGCAGCGTTCGAGGACGAAAAGGTCAAGGGTGTCATCCTGCGAATCAACAGTCCGGGCGGCAGTCCGGTGCAGTCGGGCTACGTCTATGACGAGATCCGCCGTTTGCGCGGCCTGCATCCGGACACCAAGCTTTACGCGGTGATCTCGGATTTGGGTGCTTCCGGTGCTTACTACATCGCCAGTGCGGCGGATCAGATCTACGCCGACAAGGCGAGCCTGGTGGGTTCCATTGGTGTGACGGCGGCCGGTTATGGCTTTGTCGGGACGATGGAGAAGCTGGGTGTCGAGCGTCGCACTTACACCTCTGGCGAGCACAAATCGTTCCTCGATCCGTTCCAGCCGCAGAAGCCTGAAGAAACTCTGTTCTGGCAGGGCGTGCTCGATACCACTCATCAGCAGTTCATCGGCAGCGTCAAGAAAGGTCGTGGCGACCGCCTCAAGGACAAGGAGCATCCGGAGTTGTTCTCCGGGTTGGTCTGGTCGGGCGAGCAAGCGCTGCCGCTGGGCCTGATCGATGGTCTGGGGAATGCCAGTTCGGTGGCGCGTGATGTGATCGGCGAGAAAGAGTTGGTGGATTTCACCGTTCAGGAATCGCCCTTCGATCGCTTCTCGAAAAAACTCGGTGCCAGCGTGGCTGAGCATCTGGCGATGTGGATGGGCTTTCAGGGGCCTTCCTTGCGCTGATTTTCTGGCTGCATAAAAAAACCGGCTTTTGCCGGTTTTTTTAAGTCAAAAGATCTTTAAGGTATCTGCACACCTTCGGCCAGTAACATGTCCACCAGGCGAATCAATGGCAGGCCGATCAGGCTGGTGGCGTCAGAGCCTTCGGTGCTTTGAAACAGGCTCACCCCCAACCCTTCGGCTTTGAAGCTGCCAGCGCAGTCGTAGGGCTGTTCAGCGCGCAGGTAGCGTTCGATGCACACCTCGTCGAGCGTGCGCATGTGCACGGTGAACGGCACGCAGTCGACCTGGCATTCACCCGTCTGGCTGTTGAGCAGCGCCAGGCCGGTAAGGAAGGTCACACTGGCGCCGCTCGAAGCCAGCAATTGTTCGCGGGCTTTTTCGAAGGTGTGCGGTTTGCCGATAATCCGATCGCCAAGTACGGCGACCTGGTCGGAGCCGATGATCAGGTGAGCGGGGTGACTGCTGACCAGTGCGCGTGCTTTTTCCTCGGCGAGGCGCTTGACCAACTCGACGGCAGACTCGCCCGATCGGTGGCTTTCGTCGATATCCGGCGAGCTGCAGGTAAACGGCAGCTGCAAGCGGGCCAGCAATTCCCGGCGATAAACCGAGCTTGAAGCGAGTAATAAAGGCAGCATGCGCATCTCCAAAAGGCAGGGGCGAATTCTAGCGGAGGCTTGCAAGTGACGGACAGGGCTGAATTTCCTTTGACATGGCTGGGGGCATCCCTATAATGCTGCGCCTATGTTGAATGACCCGATTCCACCTCACGTTGACCCGCGCAAATTGGCTGATCGTGGCACCACCCTTCAAGGTGAAATGCTGCTGGCCGATTTGGAGAGACTCTGCGACCCGCTTTCCGACACTGTCGGTACGGTGCAGGCTAAATTCGTTTTTGAACGAGATGAACGTAAGTCTGTGGTAATCCACAGTTTTATCGACACCGAAGTCAAAATGGTTTGCCAGCGTTGTCTTGAGCTGGTCACCCTGCCGATCCATAGCGAATGCAGTTATGCTGTGGTGAAGGAGGGTGCGAATACCCAGTCGTTGCCGAAAGGTTATGACGTGCTGGAACTGGGCGAAGATCCATTGGATCTGCAGTCACTGATCGAGGAGGAGCTTCTGCTCGCCTTGCCCATTGTGCCTGCTCATCATCCGGAAGAATGCCAGCAGCCGGCGGGTCTCGATGAGCCCGAACCGAGCGAGGACGAGGTAACGCGGTCCAACCCGTTCAGTGTATTGGCGCAGTTAAAGCGTGACCCAAACGTTTAGGAGTTAATCAATTATGGCTGTTCAGCAGAACAAAAAATCCCGCTCTGCCCGTGACATGCGTCGTTCGCACGACGCCCTGACGGCAAGCACTCTGTCTGTAGAAAAAACCACCGGTGAAATTCACCTGCGTCACCACGTATCGCCAGAAGGCGTATACCGTGGCCGTAAAGTGATCGACAAGGGCGCTGACGAGTAATCACTTGTCTGCTCAAGTCATCGCGATTGACGCAATGGGCGGGGACTTCGGTCCCCGCAGCATTGTTCAGGCCAGCCTTGCTTGTCTGTCTGCTACGCCCTCGCTGCACCTGACCCTCGTCGGTCAACCCTCCCTTCTTGAAGAATTGCTCTCTGGCCAATCGACTGTGGATCGCTCGCGCCTGTCGATCGCGCCGGCGTCCGAAGTCATCACCATGGACGAAAAACCTGCCCAGGCCCTGCGCGGCAAGCCCGACTCGTCGATGCGCGTGGCGCTGGAGTTGCTGCGAGACGGCAAGGTGCAGGCTTGTGTCAGTGCCGGCAATACCGGTGCGCTGATGGCGCTGTCGCGGTTTGTGCTCAAGACCTTGCCGGGCATTGATCGGCCGGCGATGGTGGCGGCGATTCCGACGCAGAAGGGTTATTGCCAGTTGCTCGACCTGGGTGCCAATGTCGATTGCAGCGCCGAGCATCTGTTGCAGTTCGCTGTGATGGGGTCGGTGGCAGCGGAAACCCTGGGCATCGTTCGTCCGCGAGTGGCGCTACTGAATATCGGCACTGAAGACATCAAGGGCAATCAGCAGGTCAAGCTGGCTGCAACATTGTTGCAAAGTGCTCGTGGTATCAACTACATCGGCTTTGTCGAGGGTGACGGTGTGTACCGTGGCGAGGCGGATGTGGTGGTCTGTGACGGTTTTGTCGGCAATATCCTGCTCAAATCCAGCGAAGGCCTGGCGACCATGATTGCCGCGCGCATCGAAGCCTTGTTCAAGAAAAACCTTGCGTCGAAAGTGGTCGGTGCTCTGGCATTGCCGCTGATGAAACGCTTGCAGGCTGATCTGGCGCCTGCGCGGCATAATGGCGCAAGCTTCCTCGGGTTGCAGGGGATTGTAGTGAAAAGCCATGGTTCGGCGGGGGTTCAGGGCTTCCAGAGTGCGATTCAGCGTGCCTTGATCGAGATCCAGGAAAACCTGCCGGAACGTATTCACGGTCGCCTGGAGGATTTGTTGCTTTAGGCGTTTTCGTCGGACAATGCTTAAATGTGACCGCTCAGTTCAATTTGCCATCCAACTGTCAGTTTCTTGCGTCCCCAAGCGGGACGTCAATTCTCCGACGACAAGATCATTAGGGGCTTGTTACATGTCTGCTTCCCTCGCATTCGTCTTTCCGGGACAGGGTTCGCAGTCCCTCGGCATGCTGGCCGAGTTGGGCGCACAACATCCGGTTGTCCTCGAAACATTCAAAGAAGCTTCCGATGCTCTGGGTTACGACTTGTGGGCACTGACCCAGCAAGGGCCGGAAGAGCAACTCAATCAAACCGATAAAACCCAGCCGGCCATTCTGACCGCCTCGATTGCCTTGTGGCGTCTGTGGCTGGCTGAAGGCGGCGCGCGTCCGGCTTATGTTGCCGGTCACAGCCTGGGCGAATACAGCGCTCTGGTCGCTGCAGGCAGTCTGAGCCTGGGCGACGCGGTGAAGCTGGTTGAACGCCGTGGTCAGTTGATGCAGGAAGCCGTTCCGGCCGGGCAAGGTGGCATGGCTGCCATTCTCGGTCTGGACGATGCTGATGTGCTGGCAGCCTGTGCCGAAGCGGCTCAAGGCGAAGTGGTCAGTGCGGTCAACTTCAACTCCCCTGGCCAGGTGGTCATCGCCGGTGCCAAGGCAGCGGTCGAGCGTGCCATCGAAGGCTGCAAGGCTCGTGGTGCCAAGCGCGCCATGCCGTTGCCGGTCAGCGTGCCGTCCCATTGCGAGCTGATGCGTCCGGCAGCCGAGCGTTTCGCCGAGTCGATCGCAGCGATCGACTGGCAGGCGCCGCAGATTCCGGTGGTTCAGAACGTCAGCGCCACTGTGCCGGCCGATCTGGAAACCCTCAAGCGCGATCTGCTCGAGCAGCTTTACAAGCCTGTACGCTGGGTCGAATCGGTTCAGGCGCTGGCCGCCAAAGGTGCTACCCAGTTGGTCGAATGCGGCCCTGGCAAAGTGCTGGCTGGCCTGAACAAGCGTTGCGCCGAAGGCGTGTCAACATCCAATCTCAATACCCCCGACGCCTTCGCTGCCGCTCGCGCAGCGTTGGCCTGAATCAGGAGAAGCCTGCATGAGTCTGCAAGGTAAAGTTGCACTGGTCACTGGCGCGAGCCGCGGTATCGGCCAGGCTATCGCCCTGGAACTGGGTCGTCAGGGCGCCATCGTTATCGGCACCGCGACGTCTGCCTCGGGTGCCGAGCGCATTGCGGCAACCCTGGCGGAAAACGGGATTCAAGGCACTGGCCTGGAACTCAATGTCACCAGCGACGAATCCGTTGCGGCAGTACTGGCGAGCATTACATCGCAGTTCGGTGCGCCGGCGATCCTGGTCAACAATGCCGGTATCACCCGCGATAATCTGATGATGCGCATGAAAAATGACGAATGGCATGACGTCGTCGATACCAATCTGAACAGTCTGTTCCGCCTGTCCAAGGGTGTTTTGCGCGGTATGACCAAAGCCCGTTGGGGACGAATTATCAGTATTGGCTCTGTTGTGGGTGCCATGGGCAACGCAGGCCAAGTAAACTACGCAGCCGCCAAGGCCGGTCTGGAAGGTTTCAGCCGTTCACTGGCGCGTGAAGTCGGTTCGCGTTCGATTACGGTAAACTCGGTGGCCCCTGGGTTCATCGACACCGATATGACCCGCGAACTGCCCGAGGCACAGCGTGAAGCCTTGCAGACGCAGATTCCGCTGGGCCGTCTGGGACAAGCTCAAGAGATCGCGTCTGTGGTCGCTTTTCTTGCATCCGACGGTGCGGCTTACGTTACTGGGGCTACAATCCCGGTGAACGGCGGGATGTACATGAGTTAAATGTGACGGATCGCTTCAAAAAAATGTCATACGAGCTGTCTAAAATCCGTTATAAAGCTGCAATCTATTTATAGGCAGAGGGTCGTCGGGTTTGAGGAGTGAAGCTTTCAGTTGAAAAACTGAAAAGTCTTTCTATACACTTACCCACTGGCCAGCTGCCTGAATTTGTCCATTAGGAGTGAAAACAAGGTATGAGCACCATCGAAGAGCGCGTCAAGAAAATCGTTGCTGAGCAACTGGGCGTTAAAGAAGAAGAAGTGGTCAACACTGCTTCCTTCGTTGAAGACCTGGGTGCCGACTCCCTTGACACCGTTGAGCTGGTGATGGCTCTGGAAGAGGAATTCGAGACCGAAATCCCTGACGAAGAAGCTGAGAAGATCACTACTGTACAAGCTGCAATCGATTACGTTACTAACCACCAGGCTTAATAGCTTGTAATCGTTGCTTGCTGTCATGGAAAAACCGCACTGCCATCACGGCGTGCGGTTTTTTCCTTTAGGCCTGATGCAAAGTCGTCATTTGAAAAAAGGAGAGTGCTGTGTCGCGTAGACGCGTCGTAGTCACCGGTATGGGTATGTTGTCGCCACTGGGCACGGATGTGCCGAGCAGTTGGCAGGGCATTCTGGCTGGCCGCAGTGGCATTGGTCTGATCGAACACACCGACCTTTCTGCCTATTCCACCCGTTTTGGCGGCTCGGTAAAGGGCTTCAATGTCGAGGAATACCTGTCGGTCAAGGAAGCTCGCAAGCTCGACCTGTTCATTCAATACGGTCTGGCCGCAGGTTTTCAGGCAGTTCGTAACGCCGGTCTGGAAGTCACCGACACCAACCGTGAGCGCATCGGCGTGGCCATGGGTTCGGGTATTGGCGGACTGACCAATATCGAAGAAACCAGCCGCACGCTGCATGATTCCGGCCCACGACGGATTTCTCCGTTTTTCGTGCCTGGCTCGATCATCAATATGATTTCCGGTTTCCTGTCCATCCATCTGGGCGCACAGGGACCTAACTACGCCATCGCCACCGCGTGTACCACCGGTACGCACTGCATCGGCATGGCGGCACGCAACATCATGTACGACGAAGCCGACGTGATGATTGCCGGCGGCGCTGAAATGGCTGCTTGCGGTCTGGGCATGGGCGGCTTCGGTGCCTCGCGCGCGCTGTCGACCCGCAACGACGAACCGACCCGCGCCAGCCGTCCATGGGACAAGGGCCGTGATGGCTTCGTACTGTCCGACGGTGCCGGCGCTCTGGTTCTGGAAGAACTGGAACACGCCAAGGCCCGTGGCGCGACGATCTACGCCGAGCTGATCGGCTTTGGTACCAGTGGCGATGCCTACCACATGACTTCGCCTCCGGCCGATGGCGCGGGTGCTGCACGTTGCATCACCAATGCGCTGCGCGATGCCAAGATCAATGGCGATCAGGTTCAGTACATCAACGCCCACGGCACCTCGACGTCGGCCGGCGACCTTGCGGAAGCCCGTGCGATCAAGTCGGTATTTGGCGATCACGCTTACAAACTGGCGGTCAGTTCGACCAAGTCCATGACCGGTCACCTGCTGGGTGCTGCGGGCGCGGTCGAGGCGATCTTCAGTGTGCTGTCGATCAACAGCCAGGTAGCGCCGCCGACCATCAACCTTGATGAGCCGGACGAAGGTTGTGACCTCGATTTCGTACCGCATACCGCGCGCAATATGGATATCGATGTGGTGCTGTCCAACTCCTTCGGGTTTGGCGGTACCAACGGCTCGCTGGTATTCCGCCGGTTCGCTGACTGATGGACAGCTGGGTCGACGGTCAACCGGCTGACGCTTTGTCGCTGAAGGATCGCGGCCTGGCTTACGGTGATGGTCTGTTCGAGACCATCGCTGTACACAACGGCAGTCCAGTGCTGCTGGATCGGCATATGGTGCGTTTGGTCAAGGGTTGCCAGCGCTTGGCAATTAATCTCGATCATGCGGCTGTCTGCACAGAGTTACTGACCTATGCCCAAGCGTTGGGCGAAGGTGTGCTCAAGCTCATCGTCACGCGTGGCGAAAGCGCGCGCGGCTATGCGCCCGATCCTTCGGCTCAGGCACGCCGCATCATGCTGGGCAACCCTCCTGCGGTTTATCCTGCTGCCAATGCGGAGCAGGGCGTTCGCCTGTTCCCCTGTGCGACGCGGCTTTCCAGGCAGCCTCTGCTCGCCGGACTCAAACATCTGAACCGTCTTGAGCAGGTTATCGCCCGCTCCGAATGGCAAGACACCGATCATGCCGAAGGCTTGATGCTCGATCAGGCCGGGCGCGTCATTGAAGGCGTGTTCAGCAATCTGTTCCTGATCCGCGATGGCGTGCTGATCACGGCTGATTTGAAGCGCTGCGGCGTGGCCGGCGTGATGCGTGCCGAATTATTGTTTCAAGCCGAGTCATTGGGGATCCCCACGCAAATCACCGATATCACCCTCGATCAGCTGCAATGGGCTGATGAAGTCTTTGTCTGCAACAGCGTGTATGGCATTTGGCCGGTGCGCGCCTATGCCGCACTGAGCTGGCCGGTTGGTCCGCTCACCCGTAAACTCCAAACCATTGCCCGCGCGCTACTGGATGCTTGATACGTGAGACGTAAATTCTTGCTGCTGCTGGAAACCGGATTGGTTCTGGCAGGGCTGTGTCTGGGCGCTTCTGCCTGGAAAATCCATTCGGCGCTGGAACAGCCGCTGAACATCACCCAGGAAGAGCTGCTGGATGTGCCCAAAGGCACGACACCGACCCGCACCTTCTATCGACTCGAAGCCGATGGCGTCATCAAGGACGCTTTCTGGCTGCGGGTGTATTGGCGCTTCAATCTCGCCAAGCAACCGTTGCACAAGGGCGAGTACCGCATGCAGCCCGGCATGACCGTCGAAGGCTTGATTGACCTGTGGAAACGCGGGGAAATGGTTCAGTACAGCCTGACTCTGGTCGAGGGCTGGAATTTCCATCAGGTCCGCGCTGCTCTGGCCAAGGATGAAAAACTCGAAAAGACCCTCGATGGTTTGAGTGATAGCGAGGTGATGGACAAACTCGGTCACAGCGGGATTTTTCCGGAAGGGCGATTCTTCCCTGACACCTACCGCTTCGTGCGCGGCATGACCGATGTCGAGCTGCTGAAAAAAGCCTACGACCGTCTTGATGAAGTCCTCGCCAAGGAGTGGAGCCAGCGCGCCGCTGACGTGCCTTACACCGAACCCTATCAGGCGCTGATCATGGCCTCGCTGGTGGAGAAGGAAACCGGTGTGCCGCAGGAGCGCGGGCAAATCGCTGGCGTGTTTGTACGGCGTATGGAAATGGGCATGTTGTTGCAGACTGATCCGACCGTGATCTACGGCCTCGGTGATCGTTACAACGGCAAATTGACTCGCGCCCACCTCAAGGAACCGACGCCGTACAACACCTACGTGATTTCGGGACTGCCGCCGACCCCGATCGCCATGGTCGGCCGCGAAGCGATTCATGCAGCGCTGAACCCGGTGGCGGGCAATAGCCTCTATTTCGTTGCGCGTGGTGATGGCAGCCACGTGTTCTCCGATGATCTGGACGCGCACAATAACGCTGTGCGTGAGTTCCAGATCAAGCGCCGTGCCGACTATCGCTCCAGTCCGGCGCCAACCACTGCGCCAGAGGCGGCGGATGAGCAGGCACCGATTCCGGCGGCTTCGCCCGACACAGTCCTCGAGGCTGTGCCGCAAGTGCCGTCGCAAGAGACTGCTAAGACGGCGCCACCAGAGCCGCAAGCGCCGCAAGCGCCTGACCCGTCGCCATCTCCGGAGCCGGCGCAAGCACCCGCTCAAGAACCCGCAGCCGCGCCCGAACCGAATGCAGCCGCGCCGCAAAGCCCGCAATGACTCTGACTAAGGACTGCCTGTGACTGGCTTGTTTATTACCCTGGAAGGCCCGGAAGGGGCCGGCAAGAGCACCAATCGCGAATACCTGGCCGAGCGCCTGCGCGCCGCGGGTATCGAGGTCGTGCTGACTCGCGAACCAGGCGGCACGCCGTTGGCCGAGCGGATCCGCGAAGTGTTGCTGGCGCCGGTTGACGAAGTCATGAACCCCGACACCGAGTTGCTGTTGGTGTTCGCCGCGCGAGCCCAGCATCTGGCCGAGGTGATTCGTCCGGCACTGGCCCGCGGTGCGGTGGTCCTGTGTGATCGCTTTACCGATTCGACCTATGCCTATCAGGGGGGCGGTCGCGGCCTGTCGCTGGAGCGCATCGCGACCCTGGAAACCTTCGTTCAGGGCGATCTGCGTCCGGACCTGACGTTGATTTTCGATCTGCCGGTGGAAGTGGGCCTGGCCCGCGCCAGTGCTCGCGGTCGCCTGGATCGCTTCGAACTCGAAGGCCGAACCTTTTTTGATGCGGTGCGCAGTGCTTTCCTCAAGCGTGCTGAAGCGGATCCTGCGCGGTATGTCCTGGTCGATGCCGCCCAGCCGTTGGCGCAGGTTCAGCAGGCACTGGATGCCTTGCTGCCGCGTCTGCTGGAGTTGACCCGTGGCTGAAGCCTATCCGTGGCAGGACAGTCTCTGGCAGCATTTGGCCGGTCGCAAGCAACATGCCCACGCCTATCTGCTCCATGGCCCGGCCGGGATCGGCAAGCGCGCGCTCGCCGAGCGCTTGATGGCCAGTTTGCTGTGCCAGCGCCCGAGCGCCGCCCACGATGCTTGCGGCGAATGCAAATCCTGCTTGTTGCTCAAGGCCGGCAGTCACCCCGACAACTACATTCTGGAGCCGGAAGAAGCCGATAAGGCGATCAAGGTCGATCAGGTTCGTGATCTGGTCAGCTTCGTGGTTCAGACTGCACAGATGGGCGGTCGCAAAGTGGTGCTGATCGAGCCGGCCGAGTCGATGAACATCAACGCCGCCAACGCCTTGCTCAAAAGTCTTGAAGAACCTTCCGGTGATACCGTGTTGCTGCTGATCAGTCACCAGGCCAGTCGTTTGCTGCCGACGATCAAGAGTCGCTGCCAGCAGCAGGCCTGTCCGCTGCCGAGCGAAGCCATGAGTCTTGCATGGCTGGCGAACGCTTTGCCGGATTGCTCGGAAGAAGAGCGCATCGAGTTGCTGACCCTGGCCGCCGGTTCGCCACTGGCCGCCGTCAACTTGCAGACCCAGGGCGTGCGCGAGCAGCGGGCGCTGGTGGTCGATGGCGTGAAAAAGTTGCTCAAGCAACAACAGTCGCCGACGCAACTGGCCGAAGGCTGGAATGCGATTCCGCTGTTGCTTCTGTTCGACTGGTTCTGCGACTGGTCGAGCCTGATCCTGCGCTATCAGCTGACCCAGGACGAAGAGGGCCTGGGACTGGCGGACATGCGCAAGGTGATTCAGTACCTGGCGCAGAAAGCCGGCCAGGACAAAGTCCTGAATATTCAGGACTGGATTCTCGCCCAGCGCCAGAAAGTGATGAGCAAAGCCAACCTCAATCGGGTGTTGTTGCTGGAGGCGCTGTTGGTGCAATGGGTGGGTTTGCCTACCCAGAAGTGACCGACTGTGCCTAGACTCTGAGCATCTGCAACGGAGGTCAGCATGAATGAACTCGTCAATCCGGGGCCGCGCAACGGCATTTTGTCCCTGACGATCAAGGACAAGTCCGTGCTTTACGCGGCCTACATGCCGTTCATCAAGAACGGTGGCCTGTTTATCCCGACCAACAAGAGTTACAAGTTGGGCGATGAGGTATTCATGCTGTTGCACCTGATGGACGAGCCGGAGAAGATTCCGGTCGCCGGCAAGGTCACGTGGATCACCCCCAAAGGTGCGCAGGGCAACCGGGCCGCCGGCGTCGGCGTACAATTCAACGAAGGCGACAATACCGCGCGCAGTCGAATCGAAACCCATCTGGCCGGAGCCCTGAAATCCGACCGTCCCACTCATACGATGTAAGTTGCAGCCCTTTTATGCTCGTAGATTCCCATTGCCACCTTGATCGCCTCGACCTCGCCGCCCACGACGGCTCCCTGGATGCTGCTCTGGATGCGGCCCGTCAGCGCGGGGTAGGGCACTTTCTGTGTATCGGCGTCAGCGTCGAGAATGCTGCCGACGTCAAAGCCCTGGCCGAACGTTACGACGACGTCGACTGTTCGGTTGGCGTGCATCCGCTGGACGTGCAACCGGGCGCCGCGCCAGCACTGGATTGGCTGTTGCGCGAGCTCAACCACCCGCGTGTGGTTGCGATCGGTGAAACGGGCCTGGATTATTACTACGAGCCAGAAGCGGCAGAGTTGCAGCAGGAGTCGTTTCGCCTGCATCTGCAAGCGGCACAGCAGACGGGCAAACCGGTGATCATCCACACCCGTGGTGCCCGCGCCGATACGTTGAACCTCCTGCGTGAAGCCGCGCTGCCCCAGGCGGGCGTGCTGCATTGCTTTACCGAAGACTGGGACATGGCCAAAGCGGCGCTGGACATGGGGTATTACATTTCCTTGTCCGGGATTGTCACTTTCCGCAATGCCGATGCTCTGCGTGACGTAGCCAGTAAAGTGCCGGCGGACCGATTGCTGGTGGAAACCGACTCGCCTTACCTGGCGCCGATCCCTCATCGCGGCAAGCCGAACCTGCCGCAGTACGTGCGCGACGTAGCGGAATTTCTGGCAATGTTGCGAGGTGAGCCCTACGAGCGGTTTGCCGAGCAAACCACTGAGAATTTCAAGCGACTGTTTCCCCTGGCGCATGTGAAAGGTTAAATCGCAGGCAAAAAAAACCCGGGTTCTGGGGGGTGAATCCGGGTTAAGACCATTAGGAGTAAAACAAAGGCACGCGGTCCGTTGGTACCTATATCGGCGCAACACTTGGGGGAGATGTCCCGCCGACAGTTGAAGTATTGATCAGTATTGCGCCGAGTCCAGTTTGCCGGCGCCGGTTTTTAAACAAATTTGGAATACGGGCGCTTCGGTTGAGTTCTCATTCATCTGCGAGGCTGCCGGAATTCATCAAGAAACACATATATGGTCGGATGATCCGTGCATTTTTGCGCAAGTTAGGCATAATACGCGGCTTCGAATTTTGACCCCTACAGACCTTTTCTTATGCATAAAGAACCTCGTAAGGTCCGTGAGTTTCGTCGCCGCGAGCAAGAAATTCTCGATACCGCGCTCAAGCTGTTCCTCGATCAAGGTGAAGACAGTGTCACCGTCGAGATGATTGCTGATGCCGTCGGTATCGGCAAAGGCACGATCTACAAGCACTTCAAATCCAAGGCCGAGATCTATCTGCGCCTGATGCTCGATTACGAACGCGATTTGAACGAGCTGTTGCATTCGGCCGATGTCGACAAGGACAAGGAAGCCCTGTCCCGGGCCTACTTCGAATTCCGCATGCGCGACCCTCAACGCTATCGGTTGTTCGATCGCCTGGAAGAAAAGGTGGTCAAGGGCAATCAGGTGCCGGAGATGGTCGAGGAGCTGCACAAGATTCGTGCCTCGAACTTCGAACGTCTGACCCTGCTGATCAAGGGCCGGATCAGCGAAGGCAAACTCGAAGACGTTCCGCCTTACTTCCATTACTGCGCATCCTGGGCGCTGGTGCACGGCGCCGTGGCGCTGTATCACTCGCCGTTCTGGAGCAATGTGCTGGAAGATCAGGAAGGTTTCTTCCAGTTCCTGATGGACATCGGCGTACGCATGGGCAACAAACGCAAACGCGATACCGACACCCCGAGCAGCTGAACCATTCAGTTGCCTTATTGCGCCATGATTTCGCTACGTGGTGCAGTACCGCAGGAATATACTCAGGCATAGGACTTGCTAAAACTTGATTTGTGAGTCAAGTTTTAGTGGTCCGAATATTCTTCCGCCGGAGTAGTCCATGATCGTTGACCGTCAAGGCAGGCGTTTTCGCAATTTGCGAATCAGTCTGACTTCAGCCTGCAATTACGCTTGTACCTACTGCGTGCCCAACGGCAAGCGATTGGTCGCTGCGCAGGATGAATTGTCGGCCGAGGCCATGGCGCGTGGCGTGGCCTATCTGATCGAAGCCGCCGGCATTGAGCGTTTGCGCATCACCGGCGGCGAGCCGCTGGTCAGCCCCAAACTCGAAACCTTCATGACCGCTGTCGGGCAGATGGGCCTGGCGGACATCAGCCTGACCACCAACGGTCAGCTGCTGGCGAAAAAGCTGCCACTGCTGGTGGATGCCGGCATTCGTCGCATCAACGTTTCCCTCGATACCCTGGATGCCAGCGCTTTTCGCAGCATTGCCCGTGGCGGCGATCTGGCGACTGTGCTCGACGGTATGGATCAGGCCAGCGCCGCCGGCCTGAAGATCAAGGTCAATATGGTGCCGCTGCGTGGGCAGAACCTCGATCAAGTGATGCCGCTACTCGATTACTGTCTGGAGCGCGGCTATGAGCTTCGCTTCATCGAGTTGATGCGCATGGGCCATCTGGCCAGCGACTCGAATGCTTTCCTGCAGCAGTTTGTCAGCCTTCAGCAGTTGCTCAGCCTGATCGGCGAGCGCTACGAATACCTTCAGGCCGATGCGCCAGTAGACGCCACCGCCGTGCGTTACCAGATTCCGGGTCAGGGCTACTTCGGCGTTATCGCCAACGAAAGCGTTCCTTTCTGCCGCACCTGTTCGCGGCTGCGTCTGTCCTCCACGGGCTGGTTGCATGGCTGCCTGTCGTCGAGCAACCGCCACTATGTCGGCGACCTGCTGGACAAGCCCCGTCATCAAGCGTTGCCTGCCTTGCAGAGACTCTTGGTGAAAGCCTTGGGTGATAAGCAGGAAGTGGCATTTTCCGGTGGCGCGACCATCATGAAAATCATTGGCGGCTGATCGGGCCTCATCGCGGGCAAGCCTTGCTCCTACGGGTTGGGTGGCGACCACCATTTTGTGAGCGATACAAAACCGTAGGAGCAAGGCTTGCCCGCGATTGCATTCCATCAGGTGACGATGAGTATGAGCTGGCGCGGAAGCTGCATCCCATGGCCATTCGCCGGTTTTCCGTCACCGGCCTCTGGAGGGTAGGATGCGTAGCCTGGTTTTGCTGCTGGCCGTTTTGGCGCTTGGTGGCTGCATGAATGTCAGCGATCTGGCTGAAGGGACTCGCTACCACATGAGCGACGCGGGGCTGCTCGACCATAGCGACAGCCGCCGTGTGAACAACCTGCGCATCCAGCCGGATTCATTCGTCTATATCGCCCAGGGCGCTTTTGTGCCGCCAGGCAGTACTGTCTACCCACGACCTAACGTGATTGCCGAAGTCGCCTTCGATGGCTTTGTCGAATACTTCCCCATGGTCCGCCGCGCCCGTGCCCCGGAAGGTCTTGATCAAGCCATGGGCGAAGCTCGTGCCGCCGGTGCCCATTACCTGCTCTATACCCGGTTCGCCAAGTCTGATGACCGTATCGGCAACTCGGACGAGTGGCTTGATCAGGAAGCCCTGGATCGCCTCGGTATCGATGGCGGCGTGATTCAGATCATGTTGATCGAGACCAGCACCCAGTATTTGATTGATACTGCACGTATCAAGGGTCGTGGCGGTTTACTGACGTTCCACGACAAAAAGCCAGAAGACCTGATGGGCCCGCCGCTGGAACAATACGCGCGCAGCCTGCTGGGGCTCAGCGACCAGTAATTCAAAAGGAGAACGCCATGAGTGGCCCGCAAAAAGCCAACGACCTGTTGGGGCAAATCCCCAAAACCAAAGGCTTGCCGCCGGTCCACCTGTGGAACCCCGATTTCTGCGGCGACATCGACATGCGTATCGCCCGCGACGGCACCTGGTATTACCTGGGCACGCCGATCGGGCGCAAGCCGATGGTCAAGCTGTTCTCTACCATCATCCGCCGCGATGGTGACGATTACTTCCTCATCACCCCGGTCGAGAAGGTTGGCATCAAGGTCGACGATGCGCCCTTCGTGGCGATTGCCGTGGATGTCGAAGGCGAGGGTGAAAACCAGGTCCTGCGCTTTACCACCAATGTTGACGAGACCGCCGAGGCCGGCTCCGAACACCCCATGCGCGTGGTGATCGACCCGGTCACGCAAGAACCTGCGCCCTACGTGCATGTGCGCACCAACCTTGAAGCCCTGATCCACCGCAACGTGTTCTACCAACTGGTGGAGCTGGCCGTCACCCGCGAGATCGACGGGCAGCGCTGGTTAGGTGTGTGGAGCGCTGGCGAGTTCTTTCCCATCGGGCTTGAGCCGTAATTCGCCGGGTTGTTGTGTTCTGGAAAATGGCCCGCTATTCGAGCGGGCCATTTTTTTGCCTACAAACCTTTGTCCTTAAGCCGAGCCGCATGTTCAAGATAGAGGCGGACCGGGCTTACGTTCCAACTCGTGATCCCGGCCATTTGATTGACTGCGTCGAAATGGTCCATCGGATAATCCGAACGAATGACTTTGCCCAGGTGCGAGCTGTACTGTCCGACGAGCCCATCGTTGGCGTGTTTCTCTTTATAAAATAACTTCGACAGCACGATACAGTTCAAGTGGGACGGATCGAGCGGTTGCAGGCTTTGAAATTTTTGTACGATCCCGCTCCAGGAGTAGTAGTACACGCCGTTTTCAATTTCGTTACCTTCCCCACCCCATTGTTTCGGTAATCCTTGCGGGTACTTGCGATTGAAAGCAGCCAACCCCGCGCTAGTCAGGGACTCGAAGGCCGCTTGAGGGTCCTGAGGGTTTTCCGGATGGTCGCTGATCAGCGAAATGAAGGTGCCGACTGCTTTGAACAGGGCGAGTACGAGCGCTTCGGGCAGCTCACCAGGCGTCAGCGCCTTATGCAACTGGTCGGCAATTTCGGAGCCGTGATTGGGGCAACTGACAGAAGTGACTGATGCGACCTTTTCCGGGTGTAGCGCCGCTACGTAACGTGCCGCCAATGGGCCTTGGCTATGGCCGATCAGATTGACCTTGGCAGCTCCCGTTTCCCGCAATAGGCGATTGACGTGTTCGAGCAGTTTTTTACCGCGCTCCTCGTTTCCGTTAACGGCTGGAATGTTGACGGAAAACACCGTGGCCCCGGCATGTTCCAGAGCTTCCTTGATCTCGAAGAAGTAGGGATAACCGGCAATTTTATCGAAGCCAAAAAGACCGTGGACCAAAACAATCGGGTATTGCGTAGACGCATCCATGTTCATGCTTATACCTGTCGATAGCGGACTTGAGTGGAACAGATGCTATTGACTGCTTGATCTGTCGCGGCTAACCGTAGGTCACAATGTGGGTTCGTTCAAATTGTTCGTCTGAATGCAATCAGATCGAAAAATTCAAATTGACACTCAATCGTATGATGATTAGCGTGGACACCCATCGCGAACGGCTTTGTGCCGTCCCTGAATCGAGGTGTCCATGTCCAGCAGTTTTCATGCGTCGACGGTCGATTGGCTGGGTTGCTGGATCGCCACGGGGCAGGTCAAGCCAGGTGAGACGCTCAAGGTCGAAGCCGACCTGGGCGAGCAGCTCGGTGTCAGCCGCACGGTTATCCGCGAGGCCATCAAAACCCTGGTCGCCAAGGGCATGCTCGAGGTCGGGCCCAAGGTCGGCACGCGGGTGCTGCCGGTGCGCCGGTGGAACCTTTTCGATCCGCAAGTCGTCGGCTGGCTGTCGCGCAGCGGCTTGCCGGAAAACTTCGTCGACGACTTGCTCGACCTGCGCCGCACCATCGAACCCATGGCCGTACGCTGGGCTTGCGAGCGCGCTACCGTCGAGCAGGTTCACGCCATCCTTCAGGCTTACAACGCATTGGAGCGGGCAGTGGACAGCGGCATCGATTACAACCGTGCCGACCAGTTCTTCCACGAGTGCATCCTCGCTGCCAGCCACAATCAATTCATCGAACAAATGGTCCCGGCCCTCGGCGCGCTGCTGGCGGTGTCGTTCGAAGTGTCCGCCGCCGACCCGGACGAACTGCGCCGTACGCTGCCGATTCACAAAGACATGGCTGAGGCCATCGCCGCCCGGGATGCCGCGCGGGGAGTGTGGGCCTGCATGACCCTGATCGATAACGCCGACCTGGCCATCAAGCGCTTCTACCCGCAAGTCATGGCTGACAAGAAGGCCAGCTGACAATACAAAACCCTGTGGGAGCGGGCTTGCTCGCGAAGCGGTGTGTCAGGTAACCGTGATGTTGAATGTACCGACACCTTCGCGAGCAAGCCCGCTCCCACATAAAAAAAGAACAACGCAGGAGGTTTCATGGAGTGGACTGCGGTTACCGAACACCGGGCACGACTGGGCGAAGGCCCGTTCTGGGACGCGCCGACCCAGGCGTTGTACTGGGTTGATATTGCCGGTCAACAGGCGCTGCGGCTGATTGGTGCCAACGTGCAGATCTGGCAAATGCCCGAGCACGTGTCTGCCTTCATCCCTTGCGAAAGCGGTGATGCGCTGGTGGCGTTGAATAGCGGCGTGTATCGACTCGATCTGGATTCCCCCGGCCTGGAACCACGATTGACCTTGCTCTGCGTCGCCGATCCGCAACCCGGCAATCGCGCCAATGAAGCCCGCTGCGATGCTCAGGGCCGTCTCTGGCTCGGCACCATGCAGAACAACATCGGCGAGCAGGGCGAAGACGTGCCCATTGTCCGGCGTTCCGGTGGCCTGTTTCGTATCGATCGCGATGCTCGGGTCACGCCGTTGCTTCGCGGGTTGGGCATCCCGAACACGTTGTTGTGGAGCGACGACGCGACCACCGTGTATTTCGCCGATAGCCTCGACAACACGCTCTACCAGTACTTCATTCGCACTGATGGCAGTCTAGACCCGGCCCACATCTGGTTCGGGCCGCATGAGCGCGGCGAGCCGGATGGCTCGGCGATGGATGCCGAAGGTTATATCTGGAACGCCCGCTGGAATGGCAACTGTGTGCTCAGGCTGACCCCTGACGGGCAGGTCGATCGCGTGATCGAGCTGCCCATCAGCCGCCCCACCAGTTGCGTATTTGGCGGTGAAGACCTCAAAACCCTGTACATCACCAGCGCCGCGAGCCCGCTCAACCATGCGTTGGACGGCGCGTTGCTGTCGATTCGAGTCGATGTGCCCGGAAAAACCTGTACGCGGTTCGCGGGTTGAATCCCAAAATATGGGATGCAAAATTATATATTGAGATTATTTGGCGGTCGGGTTTATAGTCGGCTCCATCAGTTACACGCACTCACACTTAAAAAAACAAAACAGGTGAAGTGATGCAGCGATTTTCCAAAAAGCCTTTTGACCGGACATCGACAGATGCCCGGTTTTTGTCGTGCCTTCGAAAAGGAGTCTTGATCCATGGCTGAACCTCTTTCCTTGCCACCGGTGCCCGAACCGCCGAAGGGTGAGCGCCTGAAAAACAAGGTCGTGCTGCTGACCGGTGCTGCTCAGGGTATCGGCGAGGCGATTGTTGCGACCTTCGCTTCCCAGCAGGCCAAGCTGATCATCAGCGATATCCAGGGTGAGAAAGTCGAAAAAGTCGCGGCCCACTGGCGGGACAAAGGCTTCGACGTGCAGGCAATCAAGGCTGACGTTTCCAACCAGCAAGATCTGCACGCCATGGCCAGACTGGCGATCGAGCTTCACGGTCGCATCGATGTGCTGGTCAACTGCGCTGGGGTCAACGTGTTCCGCGATCCGCTGGAAATGACCGAGGAAGACTGGCGTCGTTGCTTCGCCATCGACCTGGACGGCGCCTGGTATGGCTGCAAAGCGGTGCTGCCGCAGATGATCGAGCAGGGCATCGGCAGCATCATCAACATTGCCTCGACCCATTCCACGCACATCATTCCCGGCTGCTTCCCGTACCCGGTGGCCAAGCACGGTTTGCTCGGCCTGACCCGCGCCCTGGGCATCGAATATGCGCCGAAGGGCATTCGCGTCAACGCCATCGCGCCGGGTTATATCGAAACCCAACTGAACGTCGATTACTGGAACGGTTTTGCCGACCCACATGCCGAGCGTCAGCGCGCTTTCGATCTGCATCCGCCACGTCGCATCGGGCAGCCGATCGAAGTCGCCATGACCGCTGTATTCCTGGCCAGTGATGAAGCACCGTTTATCAATGCCTCGTGCATCACCATCGATGGCGGTCGCTCGGTCATGTACCACGACTGAGTCAATCGGGTTTCAGACGCGGAACTACGTCTGAAATCCAATCATCATACGATATGACTATTGGCTGCACAGTTTGATTGGCTTTCAAATAACGCTCAAAAAAAATAACAAGGAGTCAGCTTATGAATCGTCGTCGTGGGATCCGTTCCCTGTGCTGTGCCGCTTTGGCGGTCACCGCGGTCAGCCTGAGCAGTTCGTTGCTGGCGGCCGAGGAAGTGAAGATCGGTTTTCTGGTCAAACAGGCGGAAGAGCCCTGGTTCCAGACCGAATGGGCATTCGCTGAAAAGGCCGGGAAAGAGAAGGGCTTCACCGTCATCAAGATCGCCGTGCCCGACGGCGAGAAAACCCTCTCGGCCATCGACAGCCTCGCCGCCAACGGTGCCAAGGGTTTCGTGATCTGCCCGCCAGACGTATCCCTCGGCCCTGCAATCATGGCCAAGGCCAAGCTCAACGGATTGAAAGTCATCGCCGTCGATGACCGCTTCGTCGATGCCGGCGGCAAGTTCATGGAAGACGTTCCGTACCTCGGCATGGCCGCGTTCGAAGTCGGCCAGAAACAGGGCAGCGCCATGGCCTCCGAAGCGAAGAAACGTGGCTGGGACTGGAAAGACACCTACGCGGTGATCAACACCTTCAATGAACTCGACACCGGCAAGAAACGCACCGACGGTTCGGTCAAAGCGCTGGAAGACGCCGGCATGCCGAAAGACCACATCCTGTTCTCGGCGCTGAAAACCCTCGACGTACCCGGCAGCATGGACGCCACCAATTCGGCGCTGGTGAAACTGCCGGGCGCGGCGAAAAACCTGATCATCGGCGGCATGAACGACAACACCGTGCTGGGCGGCGTGCGCGCCACCGAAAGCGCCGGTTTTGCCGCGGCCAATGTGATCGGCATCGGCATCAACGGCACCGACGCCATCGGCGAATTGAAGAAGGCCAACAGCGGCTTCTTCGGCTCGATGCTGCCGAGCCCGCACATCGAGGGCTACAACACCGCCAGCATGATGCACGACTGGGTCACCACCGGCAAAGAACCGCCGAAGTACACCGCGATGGATGACGTAACGCTGATCACTCGCGAGAACTTCAAGCAGGAACTGGAAAAGATCGGCCTCTGGAACTGAGGCACGGTTGATTTCATCGGTGGCCCTGGCGACGGGGCTGCCTGATCTGTGTGATGAGGTGGTTATGCACGCGCAAACAAAAATACAACAACACAATGCAGGCGGCAGCTTGCGCTTCAACGGGATCGGCAAGACCTTTCCCGGGGTGAAGGCGCTGGATGGCATCAGCTTCATCGCCCACCCGGGCCAGGTTCACGCCTTGATGGGCGAGAACGGCGCCGGCAAATCGACCCTGCTGAAAATCCTCGGCGGGGCTTATACCCCAAGCAGCGGCGACCTGCAGATCGGCGAGCAGGTGATGGCCTTCAAGTCCACCGCCGACAGCATCGGCAGTGGCGTCGCCGTGATCCATCAAGAGCTGCACCTGGTCCCGGAAATGACCGTGGCAGAGAATCTGTTCCTCGGTCATCTGCCGGCCAGTTTCGGCCTGATCAATCGCGGCGCGTTGCGGCAACAGGCACTGGCTTGCCTCAAGGGCCTGGCCGATGAAATCGATCCGCAAGAGAAAGTAGGGCGCCTGTCCCTCGGGCAGCGGCAACTGGTGGAAATCGCCAAGGCTTTGTCCCGTGGGGCGCATGTGATCGCGTTTGACGAACCGACCAGCAGCCTGTCGGCGCGGGAGATTGATCGTTTGATGGCGATCATCGGTCGCCTGCGCGACGAAGGCAAAGTGGTGCTTTACGTCTCCCATCGCATGGAAGAAGTGTTCCGCATCTGCAACGCGGTGACGGTGTTCAAGGACGGTCGCTTTGTGCGCACGTTCGAGGACATGAGTGAACTGACTCACGATCAGTTGGTGACCTGCATGGTCGGTCGCGACATTCAGGACATCTACGATTACCGCCACCGTCAGCGTGGCGCGGTGGCGCTCAAGGTCGACGGTTTGCTGGGGCCGGGTTTGCGTGAGCCGGTGAGTTTCGAGGTGCACAAAGGCGAGATTCTCGGGCTGTTCGGTTTGGTCGGTGCCGGTCGTACCGAGCTGTTCCGCATGCTCAGCGGGCTTGAGCGCAACACTGCCGGGCGCCTGGAATTGCGTGGCCATGAACTGAAGTTGCGTTCACCCCGCGATGCGATTGCCGCCGGGATTCTGCTGTGCCCCGAGGACCGCAAGAAAGAGGGGATCCTGCCGCTCGCCAGCGTCGCCGAAAACATCAACATCAGCGCTCGCGGCGCCCATTCCACCTTCGGCTGCCTGTTGCGTGGCCTGTGGGAGAAAGACAACGCCGACAAGCAGATCAAAGCGCTGAAAGTGAAGACCCCCAACGCGGCGCAGAAAATCATGTACCTGTCCGGCGGCAATCAACAGAAGGCCATTCTCGGCCGCTGGCTGTCGATGCCGATGAAAGTGCTGCTGCTCGACGAACCGACTCGCGGCATCGACATCGGCGCCAAAGCCGAGATCTACCAGATCATCCACAACCTGGCCGCCAGCGGCATCGCGGTGATCGTGGTCTCCAGCGACCTGATGGAAGTGATGGGTATTTCCGACCGCATCCTGGTGCTCTGCGAAGGCGCGATGCGCGGCGAGCTGTCTCGCGCAGAGGCCAATGAATCCAACCTGCTGCAACTGGCTTTGCCGCGCCAACGCGCCGACGGCGTGGCGAACTGAGAGGTGACTATGACAATCCAAAACAACGCTTTACCCACCCAGCGCAAACCTCTGGACCTGCGGCGCTTTCTCGATGACTGGGTGATGCTGCTGGCGGCTGTCGGGATCTTCGTGCTCTGCACCTTGCTGATCGACAACTTCCTCTCGCCGCTGAACATGCGTGGCCTGGGCCTGGCGATTTCGACGACGGGAATTGCCGCGTGCACCATGTTGTATTGCCTGGCGTCCGGGCATTTCGATTTGTCGGTGGGCTCGGTGATTGCCTGCGCCGGCGTGGTCGCCGCGGTGGTGATGCGCGACACCGACAGCGTGTTTCTCGGTGTGGTAGCGGCGCTGTTCATGGGGCTGATCGTCGGGTTGATCAACGGCATCGTGATCGCCAAGCTGCGGGTCAATGCGTTGATCACCACGCTGGCGACCATGCAGATCGTTCGCGGCCTGGCTTACATCTTCGCCAACGGCAAAGCGGTGGGCGTGTCGCAAGAGCAGTTCTTTGTCTTCGGTAACGGCCAGTTGTTGGGTGTGCCGGTGCCGATCCTGATCACCATCGTGTGCTTCCTGTTTTTCGGCTGGCTGCTGAACTACACCACCTACGGGCGCAACACCATGGCCATCGGCGGTAACCAGGAAGCGGCGTTGCTGGCCGGGGTGAACGTTGACCGGACCAAGATCATTATCTTTGCCGTGCACGGGGTGATCGGGGCGTTGGCCGGGGTGATTCTGGCGTCGCGCATGACATCCGGACAGCCGATGATTGGCCAGGGGTTTGAGCTGACGGTGATTTCTGCCTGTGTGTTGGGCGGGGTGTCGTTGAGCGGCGGGATCGGCATGATTCGGCATGTGATTGCCGGGGTGCTGATTTTGGCGATTATCGAGAATGCGATGAACCTGAAGAATATCGATACGTTTTATCAGTATGTGATTCGGGGTTCGATTTTGCTGTTAGCTGTCGTGATCGACCGCCTCAAACAACGCTAAAACCTGCGTGCGTGCGTGCGAGCCTGCTCGCGAAAGCGGTTTGTCTGACACAAATATGTTGGATGTGCCGACGCCATCGCGAGCAGGCTCGCTCCCACATTGGTCTGTGTTTAAACACAATTTTTTGTGTTTGGCGCAAATCCCCTGTGGGAGCCAGCCTGCTGGCGATTGACCGCGCAGCGGTCACTTTTCAAGGTTCATCCTCCCGTCACCTCCCCTAAATATCCC